>NZ_JAJEQM010000014.1 GCF_020687385.1 Hominilimicola fabiformis | reverse complement strand
CTGTTACGCATTGATAACAAGCTACTGTACCCAATCTCTTTGTATTTCCTACTTGAACAACAACAAATGTTCCTGTATTGATTGGGAATGTTTTTGTAAAACTCATAATGATACTTCCTTTCGTGGATATTCCCCTATGGATACCAAATACAAAATATATAAACAATCAGCCACATCGTGTATTTTTTCAATGAGATCTCCATGAGATGAATATATCTCAAAATTATCGACATCCATAATGCGTACAGTCAGGTATGAATGTGTTGATCCTTTATAATTATAAACACAGTCAATTTTTATTTCTTCCATAATAGAAATTCTCCGTTAAAAACAATAATTTAACTCTATAATTAATCAACCAACATTAATCAACGTATCTTTTCAATCCTGTTGAAAAATACGGAATTGGCATTCTTTTAAATTGATACTTCTTTACTCTTTCATCTATTATATTTTTAATATCTGTATTATCAATTTCACCTGTTCTAATATACTTGTCCATTACAGAATACTTAAATCCTAGAGCGTCTTCATCTGTACTTCCACACAAGCCATCGGACGGAACTTTTTCAATTAATTCTTTTGGTAATCCAAGTTCAAAACCAATAGCTTTAACTTCTTCAACCGTCAAATCACTCAATGGTGAAAAATCTCCAACAGCGTCTCCCCATCTGGTTTCCCAAGATAAAAGAGTTTCTGAAAGGTTACAAGTATTTGCCACTCGTCCATTAATGGTTTGAGACACAGCATAAAGTGTAGCCATTCTAATTCTCGCCGGCAGATTCGTAGATGTTTGTTTCGACCATTGATTGTTCAACTTTGGTTTTACTTCATTTGTCAATGTGGAAATCGTATCGCCAATATTTACAATGCAATTATTGATATCTAAATGTCTAACAAGCTTATAAGAAAAATCAATGTCTGACTGCTCACCTTGTGGCATAAGAACTCCAAATACCCTATCCTTTCCAAGAGCTTCAACACATAATGCGGCTACAACAGAAGAATCTTTACCGCCCGAAATGCCTACCACTGCACAACATCCCTTACCATTCTCATTAAACCAATCCTTAATCCACTGTACAATCTCATTCTTTACTTTCTTTGCATCAAAATTATTCATGTGTAATCTCTCCCTTTTCGATTTTCTCAATTAATGTCAATAGTTCATAATATACCTGAATTAGTCCTCCTCTATCATCAATATAAACATTGGCATAAATTTTTCTTCCTGAAAATGCAACCGAAGCATCACAATTAATACCTCTATATTTAATGTGATTATCATTCAGATATTTTTCAATCATCTCATATTTATCTTCGCCATTGCCAGTAAAGATAATTACTTCTGAATAGTTCTCCCATCTTTGCAAAAGGTGAATAACATTTTCATATGTTCTACCCTTTTTATGAAAATCATAAATTGTATCATCAAAATCTACACAAAAGATGAGCTTTCCATATTTCTTAAACTCTTCTTCTAGTCTATTATAAGAATTATTAGCTTGAAGATAAAAATCCATTTTATTTTCCTCCGTACATTCTATTTCTGATATCCATAAAGGAATCCTCTCTTATCAATTCTCCATTTTTAAATACAGTAGTAAGCAAACTGTCATCACTCATTTCAAGTAATTGGTCTTGACATTTTAATTCGCCGTCTTCATAATAAACTTTACAACAACCTTTATGAGATTTCTTTAGATGACTTGTATCTGTCTTTGGGTCTTTGAAAATCATTAATTTCTTACCATCAATTACTCCATAAGTTGCTTTCATAGCAATTCCAAAAGTATCTCTCGTAGCAACTATCATCTTTCCATTCTCCATAATTGCCGTAAAACAAAAAGCTCCTACACCATAAGCAATATTATTGGCTGCAAATCCACGTTTCTCCAACTCTCTCCAAATTGTTTCTACATTAGAAAGGGTACAGCCATCACCGTAAATGATTCCTATATGAGGGTTTAACTCTTTATATCCTTTACTATTTATAGAGCCACCAAAGATATCCCATAGTCTTTCAACTGTTTTAACTGAAATTTCTACAATATCACCACTATCAGGACGAACCAGAAGTTTACCATTATGATTCATAATTTCTTCTTTACATTGCGGAAGAATATTATTTATCATATTCCAATAATCATATGTATCTGAGACCATACTAAATGATGTATTTGGATAAAGTTCAGTCAAAAGTCTCTTCACGAATGTAATTTCATCTCCGTCAATAGAGAAATTCGCACCCATAACAGAATGTTCTGTCGATACAGCACCTAATCCAATTCCGTTCTTTTTACAATCAGCATTATAATA
Source organism: Hominilimicola fabiformis (assembly GCF_020687385.1). NCBI lineage: Bacteria > Bacillati > Bacillota > Clostridia > Eubacteriales > Oscillospiraceae > Hominilimicola > Hominilimicola fabiformis. The sequence goes on along the minus strand of NZ_JAJEQM010000014.1, from coordinate 88,677 downwards.
TTTATCAATATAGTTAATCGCCGGAATTGTTGATGTTTTATTAAACGAAAGCAACCACGAAGCTGAACATCTTACAGCTTCATCCATACAAGACATTCCTCTCATACCAAAGTCCGCACAAGCCATGTCTCCCGACAATCCATCAGTTGTTTTATCGTACCAATAATCCGCAATCTCACGATACATATGACCGATTGTTGCATGGCAACAAGGTTTCCATAGTTCAACCTGTAGGATACATTCAATCCACTGTACAAGCCAAGCAAAATCATCATTTGTATTTGTAATCTCAATGCATGGAACTCCCATTGGTACAAGTGTTCCTTCTGACAAAGCTCTTATCTCTAGTGGTAAATATCCTAATTTATGTAATTGAACAATCTTGTCTAAATCATAATTGTCCTTACCAATCTGTATATCCATTGAATCAGTGTAAAGAGACACCATCTCATCTTCCGTCAAATCAAAGAAATTTTCTTGGAAATATCCCATTAAATATTCTTTGATAAATGCCTGTAATCCGAAGAAAACCATTTTGTTTCTGTTCTCCAACATTGATCTTCGAGGCACCCAATACGATACTAACTTAGTTAATCCTTTTGGATACATTCGCGAGTGGCACTGTTTATAAGTGTCTGATAGTAGCAACGCCATTGTATTATTCATAATTCTTCGACCTCCATAACTGTTATTTTTTCATGATTACCCTTAAACAAACTATTTGTCGTAAACAGTCTGTTCACAGTATTATTCTCCAAAAATTTAATTAAAGTACCTTTTTCTTTGTCAAGAATTGAGTTTTCTGTATGTGTAGCATATGCGTAAATTTCTTTTATACCATTTTTCTTCAATTCTTCTGCACTATAATACAGCGAACCACCATAAGCAATAATGTCATCAATCATTAACACGGCTTTATCAGCTAAATCAATTCCATTCGTTCTGATGTCTAATCCGAGAATTTTACCAGTTTTCCAATCTCGTTTCTTTTCTCCATAACAGTATTGAAGTTCAGGAAATAAATCAGAGTATCTTTTTGCCGCCCCCGCATCTGGGAAATAAAGAACAAGATTTCTCTCTCCAATTTTTGCAATTACCTGTTCAATATATTCCTTTGGATTTTCCTCAAAACAATTATTAAGCAATGCCGTAGAAACATCACTATGAGCATCTAAAACATATACACCCGAAAAATTTAACCAGTTAATGAATTCACAAAAATATTTTAGAGTAAATACTTCGTCATTATTTTTAACTCTGTCCATTCGAGCATTTGGAATATATGGAAGATTCAAATAGTAATTCACATTTGTTTTAAATCTTTCAAGATGTTTCTTTATCAACATTAAATAAAACATCTCATCATTGCTTTCATATATCCAATCAAGCCAAATACAAGGCGAACCGTCATAATCATATTCTTCGATACTATTCACATCAATATTTATTCTTGGTGTTCCATCAGGGAATTTATTAATTGTTACAATATCTCCATTAATTTTAATCATATTTATTCTCCAATCTTTCTGTACTCTGTATAAACTTCATTTTCGCAATAGTATAAATTGTAATCATTTTGCTCAATATACCACCAACGCTTTTGGTGTCCTTCTTTTAAATATTCTCTACAATAATCAGTTTCTTCATAGTGATTATCCATCATTTGTCTAAAACTTAATTCATCAATATTATCTGAATCATGACAATAAGTTGCAATCTTATCTATTAAATCTTTTGTAAACCGTTCTGTAACTACAAAAACAACTCTGACAATCTGCCCACTATGATTCCGTTTGATTGTTTTTAATTGCTCGAAATCATGTAAATGATATACTACTCTCTCAAAAAACAGATAAGGAACTCCATCTACATTCGGCATGCTTGTATGCAATTCAATATTGATACCCTCTGTTATTTCAAAAAATCTCTTGTACCAATCAATGTGATTTTCAAAATTCCATAATGGATCTCCTCCACCAGAGATAGAGACCCAATTACACTTATTATCTTCTATCTTTTTCTTTAACAAATTCAACCCATCAAGTGTAGTCTTAGGAATATGAAGATTATTGTTTTTTACAATACAATATGGGCATGAATAATGACACCCAAAATTGGTTATTACACTCATATACTTGTCCATATTTATTCTCCAATCACATTAATTTGACAACTCTTCATAACTTCCATCGCAGCCTTATGTTTTTCTGGTGTAACTCCGGCACAACAAGAAGCATCTACTGTTATTTCAGTGTCAGGGAAAGCACTTCTCAACATTAGCGCATTTGATATCACACATATGTCCGAACATAATCCTACTATCTCTATTGAACCTTTGACTCCCTTGTCCAATATTTTTGCTATCTTGTCTACAAGTTTCATTGAACCAAATATTTCTTTTTCTATAAAAGCATAATTTTTAGATTTTAATGCATTTCTTATAAATGAATTTATCAACCAACCCTCGGTATTTGCAATACAATGCTCTACCGGTAAATGTCTTCCTTCCAAAGTTTCAAGATAATCATCTGAGTGCGTATCTAATGTCAGAAATATTACTCCATCAAATTTTTTAATTTTTTCACAAACAGGCTCAACAATATTTCGTGCTTCCTCTGTACCAAGTGATCCATCTATAAAGTCATTTTGCATATCTACTACAACTAATATCTTTTCCATATTATATATCCTTTCTTTTATGCTACATATTGTATTTGATTGTTTATCTAACCACTATATATTGGTTATCTTTTGCATTGAAACTGCCGTTTCAATTAGTTCTGTATATATTGAAAAATTGTTGGCTTATCACAATATTCATCTATAACTTGCATAACTGCCTGTCTTGTCCAATTATTCTCACAACACTTGGCAAACCATTGCTCCAGCCTTTCAATATCATCACTGCCACCATAATCTCTCAAATCTCCGAATACCGAAACTGTAGTAGATGACATCTCATTTTTAACAGGATTATGCCAAATGCTCATTTTAAGACTGCCTTCGCTACCCATTGGAAGAAACTCTTGTTGAATCCATTCATTAGAATCGGCATAATCACAATCTGCCATCTCTTCCCAATCAACTGTTCTTCCAAACTTTTCGATAATCTCATTGTCAGAAATCTCGCCTATACTGTCTATTCTAAATATTGCCGCCACATGTGTCCATCTGCTCATATATTTATTCTCCTTTTTCATATCCATTTCTAATAATTTGTAGTTCTCTCATCAAATTAGAAGTTGAGTACAAAGCTGATTCATCGCTTAATTCTTTTAAAATCTGCAATGTATCCTCCAAATCTTTATCAATTTCTTTTTGTGATAAATCATTATTCGATACTGCTTGTTCTTCAATTCTTTCTCGTAATGTCTTATATTCCATAATATCATCCAATCTTAATGTCGATTAATCCATGCCTTGAACTGATGGAATTCATTTTCCGTCATACAAATGTCTGCATAATAAAATTTGCCATTCGTACATGATAAAAAGGCATAGTGAGATTTATCATATTTATCAATTTTAATCTGTATCCCCCTCATCGCAACTGCAAGTGCAACTTACGCATAATTCGTTTCTATCAAAATTCTTCAGCACCGCCATAGTAAATTTCTCCTTCCATTGCAACCTTCTTTTTAAAAATTGTTTTGCTCGCTACCTTTTTCACTCTGAAATTTACCGGACATTTATCATATATCTTTTTGTCAGTTACCGATACGATTCCTATCCCATATTTTGTTTTGCAAAGTATCACATCGCCAATTTGGACATTATCTCTGAATCTCATCCAATTTGAAGGAACTCTCCACATGTATGTTTTATGATCAACATCATTTCCATTAATATGTCTACCGTAAATATACATCGTTCGTTCATTTCTATAACTACTTGCTCCCCAATCTTCAACTTTAACTTCTATTTCTTCTATATTATTCTCTTTATAAATAAGATACATAATATAGCCATCGGTAAGAATTTCGTCCGAAGCAACCACTATTTCTCTATCTGGCTTTCCGAATTTTTCGAAATAATTCCTACATTTCTGAAGTTTTCTTTCGGACACATGAGTCCTTGCAAAAGCATCCGAAATCTTTATATCCGACAATTTCATAGTTTTTGTTATCATAACAATATTCTCCTTTGTGTTTAATTTTCGGCAATCGAAAGGTTAAGTTTTAGATTTAATTTTTCACATATATCACAAATTTGAGAAAGAGAAAAATCATAATCACCACTTTCATAATTGGATAGCATTGAAGGACTTACTTCCAAATAACTTGCCATATCTTTTGAGGTCAAGCTATGTTTTAACCGATATTCCAATAATGTTGTCGAAAGTGTATATTGAATATCGTAATAGTATGATTTTGATGCACTCATATCAGCACATAATTTGTTGAGATACTCGCCAGCATTGACCAATTCTATATCATCGCTCATTTATACTACCTTATTCCCCTTACATCACAACACCAATGTTATTAATTTGTCTATTCTCACTTGTACTCTTTTGAATTTCTCCATTGATTTTACAATAGAAGCTTCCACCGCCATCAACTTTAATAACATCTGAAAATCCACAGTCTTTAATTTTGTCGTAAACCTCTCCACTTGTGATACAATTCGAGGTCTTCGTTTCAATGTAAAAATAATAAATATAATTGTCTTTGATACCCAAAAATCCGTGAACAGTTGGTCTAACTATCGAATTATCCCAACCTTCGTCCAAATATTCTGTCGTTACTCTCAATCCATCAATTATAATTGGAGCACCCGAAACGGCATATTTAACATCTTCATCATATAAACTGTTGTACTTATCAATAAAAACTGTATTGTCATTACAAATAATCAATGTAGACACGTCTTTTGTTTTAAACTGATCAGATGCATTTTGACTTGCATAGAAATAAACCTTATTATCCTTGACTTTTCGTTCCTTCAAATATTTCAAACATGGCGATGAAAGTGTGTTTTCATCTGTGTCGGCTACAAGGTTTGCCACTGGCAAAGTAAAGAAAATTCCATCCTCTTTGAAGTTTGCAAAATAACCAAGATTAAAATATGTATCTTCGTCCAAGTTGCTCTTTGATTTATCAACCAATTTAATTTGGAATCTATTTGATGGTATTCTCAACATACAAATACCATTATGCGAAACTATCTTTGTTTCATTTTTATTCAATAGTTTAGAATATCGGTTAATAATCACATTCAAATCGTCCAAGTGAACGAGTTTCTTCCTATTAAATATGTCATTCCAATATTCAATTTCGTCGTCAGGAATAACACCATCGTTCTTCAATACCTTTGTTTGCTTTTCCAATGTAATTGGATAAACTACTTTACCATCTGGGTCAAACACTTTATATCCCTGTTGCACCCTTTCTTCTGTGCATTCTTGAATAGCTTTTTGCTTGTCCGTATATGCACAAATTTGTGAACTATCCCACTTACCATTGTTCCAATTTTTACGCACTCTATAATATCCCATTTGTTCACTCTCCTTATTCTTCATCAAGACGTTGTTGGTATTCAGTAAAATACCATTCTAATTCGTCTCTAAAATTTTTAACCGCCTTTGACACTTTATCTTTCGTTGTAAAGTAAATAATATTTGGTTCTCTTCTTCGAGAGCATCTTCCTATTTCAAATAGACTGGAACGATAGTTATATGCAATAAAATATTTAATAATCCCCTCATTTTTCCAATCAGATATAGAAATAGGCTCGTCGTTTTGTGCCTGCCATTGTCTTAGTTGACGGAGTAATCTGTCTGCTCTTGCATTGTTCTCAGCAATGGTTTTATCGCTGTAATAATTGCCTACATCATAACGATTTTGGTCAAATAGGACGGTATTCTCATCTTCTATTACTAAATCTATAGTATTGACAAAATAATGCTTCTTATTGTTACATTCTTCTCTTCCCTCATACCCAGTTCTAGGTTTATCCTCAAGCAATCCCAACTTTTTTAACTGCTCAACCAGTCCCAACTCTTTCAGCTGTCCTTCCGATATTTCAGCTTGAACGGTTTTACCATTTGCATTAATCGTTACTTTCATATTAACTATCCTCCTTATTTGTTGACCTATTCTGCAATAACTGTTTCTATCTCTATATCATCTTTGTCATTACTTTTTCTTAATAGGGACGTGTTATATTCTTTGACTGCTTCAATGTAGCGAGCCAGCATTGCTTTTGCTTCTTCTGCATTAATGCACTCACGAGGTACAATACTGTCATCATATTCTTTCGCACGACCTCTTATGTTTATAAAAGCTGGTGTTAGTTCTGGGCTACTTATACTCGTAACCTTAATCCCATTAGACGCGCAAAATTTAAAATCCCCTCGTTTAATCTCGTTTCCCTGCTCCAACACTTTCATTAACAATACATTTTCGATTCTCCAAAATTTAATTTTTAACATTTTATTCTTCCTCCGCAAACTCGTCTAAATATATCTCAAACTCGTCCTCTGTTTCATCTACGAACGCATATACCGCTCTGTCCTTACCTCTTTGAGAACCACTAACAAAAATACTCTCATAACTACCTGCTTGCTTTGTGAATGTATCTTCGTCAATTTCTTCTACTTTAAAAAATCTCATTTCATTTCCTCCATTATTTCATCTACACATTTTGCACAATAACAGCCTTCAAGACCTTCTATTTTGTATAGAAAACTCATCCACATTCGATTTCATATGCCTTTATCAACACATCTTTTGCAAGAACCTTGACCTTCGCCCTCGCAACATGTAGCTTTTACTTTTTTTAAATCATTCATTTATTTTTTCCTTTCAATCTTTTTACAATCTCTGAACACTTGTTAATATAAGATCTTGTTACTCGACCACCGTTTATTTTCTTTTTATCTTTTTCGTTAATAGATACTTCAAAAACATTAGATTTGCTTATTTCTTTCATCATTAATATTCTCCTTTTTTATTTTTCATTTTTAACGCTTCTTTAAATTCTTGTTCGGTCATCTTATCGCTGTTTCCGATGTACCTTGTATATCCCTTATTAATACTTTCTCCCATTGTTTTGAAAGCATTTGACAAACCTCTAAAACTTTCAGCACATACTTCTGCACTTTGACCAAAATCGTCTATCTCCGTTGAAACAGATTTTTCGTTGCCATTACAATAATGCAAAATCAATGCAAACATTCCTGTCCCACCGGCGAAACCTATCATCATAGCCAATAGTAACATTGATACTTCTTTCATAGTTATATTCTCCTCATTTCTTTTTTGTTTTCTTCTTTAGCTTAACTTTAAGTCGTTCCATATGTTTATACTCTTTTCCGTCCCATAACCCATGCGTCAACAAATAATCTTGTCGATTACATACAAGCTCTAACAGCTTTTGATAATCTTCTACTTTCATTATTTTTCTCCTTTCTGTACCTTCCGTTACAAAATCCCTTCAATAAAGTAGCTGAAATACGTCTATACCTATAAGGACTATTCATAATATTTTGTATTTCGTTTTGAATGTTTTCGTCCTTGAGCTTATTCGCATCATCTTTTATTAACTCAAGAACAAGTCTGTTCTTTTTGTATATTTTTCTGTATCGTTCCAACTCTTGCAAATAATATCCACAGCGTTGCATAGCAACACCACTTAACTTAGTATTTTCATCTCTAAGATAATGACGAATATCGAGTATTCTCAAATCCATTTCCTTTTCAAGATACTTCATATTCTCATATTGCTTATCTAAATTAGTCAAAACTTTACCGGCGGAAACTAACACATCAGATATATCAACATTTTCCATATCTAATCTTGTTTTGCCGTAATATGTGTATGGATTTTGCTCATCTGGTAAATGTGGTTCGTTTAACAACCTTTCAATATCCATAGATATAATGTCGTTAATATTACTCTTGTCTTCTTCGCAACAATTCTCTGGTTTTTCAACGGGCATATAACCATCTGTCAATTCGACAACACGACTTCTTCTTGAATTCCCTTTCAAGAAATTTTGTACTCTTTTAGTCTTTAAGAAACCCAATGCAGCCGGGAAGGTCTCAAACGAGTTGGCTAAAGTCGGATTACCCGACCATGCCAATCGCCCATTTGGATTGGTTCTAATATATTGTTCTCCATTAGTGATTACATATATCATTGAGCATCGCCACCAATCTCTATAATGTTATGATACAAAACAGTTATATCATCTTTGTAACAATTATTCTCGTGCATATGTCCACAATACCATCCCTTGTATTGAATATTCTCTTGAATTTCTTGAAGATAGTCCGTTAATCTATCTGGTTTCAATTTATCAAAGAAACCCCTACTCATATTCATTACATCTAAAGTCTTTGTTGGTGGGCAATGTGTTATAATATAATCCACCTTATTACCGTATTTAACTAAATTTTCAATACCTTCGTCCATTTCCTTTTGGGAAGGCAATTCTTCTTGCCACCAGGATATGTGGTTTATACGAAACATTTTGCAATAATCATATTGCCATTCCGCAATTCTCGGGTCATCAGTTTCTAAAATCCCGTCACTAATATCATGAGATTGTGCTCCACCAAATGTAAAGAATGTTTTACCGTTAATAGTAAATACTTGTCCTCTCATCAAATGAATTATATGTGGGCGAATTTTATGTACCTTTCCGCCATTCCATTCTTCAACCGACAATTTCTTTAGTCGGTCAAAATTACTATGATTGCCGTCTACAAATAATGTAGTCCATGGTTGACTTTCAAGCCAATCAAGGTTATTTCTTTCAATATCCGTATCGTGCCAATAACCAAAGTCACCACACACAATGACATAATCACTTCTATTTAAACTTTGTCCTATCGGAAAACATTCAGGTTTAAACCTATTTTTCCAATCTCCATGCGTATCTCCTGTTATAAATATCATTTGTATCCCTCTCCTTTACGCCACATTCTTTTCTTGATTAAGCATATACTCAATGAAAAGTTTCTTCATATTATTATAGTTCTCTGTTTTATTGTTCGAAATTAATACACTTTCGTCTATCGTTTTTAACCATTTTTCTAACGCCATATCATAATCTTTTTCACAAGAATAATCTATCAGCTTAACTAATTCGTCGTGTGCTTTTTGTGCCAGTTCGGAATTACTTGGCAACACGACCTCAATCATTGTTTCGTAAAATTCTATATCTTCTTGCTCAATTCCTTCTAATATATTATTCTCTATTTCCTGTACACTGTTTTGAGTATTGTTGCAAACATCACTTTCAATATTTTCTTCTTTAATAATATTTTTATTTTCAGTTGTCATTTTAACATTTTCTTCATTTGACAATGCATCATTATCTTCAATACCCAAAAATTCTTTCATTAAATATAGAATATGGTCTACTTTGTTTTTAATAACCTTCTTATCTTTAGTGCTTTTGTTTTCATCGAGTTCTTCCCAAGTAACGCCATTCACTTCTTTGTTTCTCATGCTCTCAAAAGCATTTAAAAATTCTCCAAAATTCTTATCATCTAAGCCAAGCTTATCAAATTTATCAAATGCCATTATCCATACCACTGTATCTTTTAATGTGAATAAATCTGCTACTTTTCTATTTTCAAGTTTATCTGAATATGGAGCAATCCTGTTAAAATACTGTTCAATTTGTTGATATTCTTCCATTGTAGAATTGAAGTTCAAATAATCACATATTTTCTTAGGAGCTTTTTTCCAATTATCAAAATGATACACACCCATAACACACTCTGAAATAACTCTTTCCCATATTCCGTCATTCTTTTGTTTTTCTGTTAAAATTGTACCGTCTTTCAAAAATTCATTGGTATTTTTTATTTTTCTTATTTCTTTTGCAAAATTTCCTACATACGTAAGGGCTTTCTGTGAAGCATTCATTGCAATGTGATTATTATAAATGTTAACAAGTGTGGGTAAATCTCCTTGTTCACAATTTTGATAAATTGTTACCGCTAACTGACCTTTGTTCAACTGTCGTTTTAATTCCGTTGGAAGGTCTTCATATGTTTTACCTCTCAAATCATATTCGACTGTTTCCCATATAATATCACCATATTGATTTTTTACCACTTTACCTTCTTCATTGAGTTTCTTCCTATTATATCTGACTATAGGCTCACGAATTTCATTAGTAACTTTATATTCACCATATCTAAATCTTCTCAAGGCTTCTGTTCTGTGACCACCATCCACAATATATGTAGACTTTATACCGGATTCAGACTTTGTTTCAGCAAGAATTAAATTTGGAATAAAAACCATCCCACTGACAGCCGACCATATTAGTCCGTTTAAAGCCTCTTTTGTCCAAGACCAACCACGTTGTACTGTTGGTTCAGGCTGTATTATTTGTGTATGTACATCATCCATATACTGTTCTACCGACCATCTTTCAATTCTATATCCATCCATGTTATTTTACCTCCTAATAAGCATTCGTATTTTTCTTTTATTTTTTTCATCTTTAATAGCCATAATGCTATCTTTGTATAAAAAATCATCAATGTTTAACATATCAATAATTTCTTCTTTTTTATATCCATCTGCTAAATGGATAAGAATTTTTCTTTGAACTTTTGATAACCCATTTAGATATTCCTCCATTTGTGGAGAAAATTCTTCATCATCATTATTATTCTCCACACATGCTATCTTTTCTGCTAAGTCAATTCCGTCTTCCGTTTTCACATCTAATGACACATTGGGAATTGAAATAGTTTGTCCTCGTTCATTCTTCTTCAAATTACCACGTTCATCAGTTTCAAGATTACACCTTTTCCAACGATGCCTATCTCGCAACCAATCTTGAAACGAACGTTTGATATTGCCAATAAGAAATGTCTTGAATGAACAGTTGCGTTCTTGATTAAAATTTTCAACACTTTCCAATACAACATTCATCGCATCGGAATATAAATCATCATATTCTGACAACGGAACATTCATTAATCGAATAATCGGATCGCAAATTTCTCTCAATTGTTTCATTTTATTACCACAATATTGACTTATTAAACTTTCTTTTTCTTTATCGTTCACTCTATACACTCCTTGCCTCAATTTCTATGATTATTCTCCACTAATAATCTTGCAGTTTACATGCCAACGCTATGCCAATGCCGACACCTGTTATAGCCAAGCCAATTAGATACATACATTTCACATCCTTTCCCTTTTATCATATACATAGCAAAACTACTTTTTTGTCTTTCCGCTCGGCAAAGTATAAACCGTATAGGTGAGTGTTTCATTTCAACGCTCAATATAATATTCTCTACGAAAAATATTTTTTGTTGATATATTTTCGCAATTTCCAAACCAATTCATCCACATCAATCTGAATTTCAGGATTGAAAATGTTAAACAAATCACCTTGTTTAATAGTTCCTGTTGTATTATTCTCCGTTTTCTCTAACATGAAAATATAATTCGGATTGATTTTGATTATGTATTTTGAGCCATTACACAAACAAACATTTTTAAATGTCTCAACATCTCCCTTTCGTCTTATCTTAAATCCGGCTGGTTTTTGAATTATTGAAATCATAACTTCACCTACTTTCTCCTCATTTTCACCCACTATATATTGTGTTTATATTTAAAATATCATCTATATGTAGTGTAAAAATTCCTTTGAAATCATAGTTTCATCGCTTCCTTTCTTGTTACAATTTCTTTTCTTTTATTATATTTTCTTTACAAAATTTACGTCAATATGATTGACATTTCCTTTATAATGTGCTATAATAAACACATAAAAAGCAAGGATATTTCTTTTATCCATTATGAAATAAACGTGTTGGGGAACACATTTCAAAAGGGTAAATTAATTTAATATGGGGATATTAAACTAATTCGAAATATTCTGTTTTGAAAAATCAACAAAACCATATTATCACGCTTTAACGTGAATGTCAACTAATTTTCACGTTTTCGGCGTGATATTGTGGTATTCTACAAAAAACGGAGGTGTAATTTATGCAAAATCCACAAATGATTGCAAGTAGAATAAAGCAACTTGCAAAGGACAACAACATTTCTATCGGTAGATTATGTAAAGAATGTGGTTTGGGTGTCAATTACATCAATCAAATGTCCAATAAGACATCCGTTTCTCGTGAAAAAATAGAAATCATCGCAAACTATTTTAGCGTTTCCGTTGAATATTTGCTTGGCGAGCCACAAAATAATAATCAAATGATTGAACTTCCTATCTTAGGTGAAGTTTCGGCAGGCTATGGTAAATATGCCGACAATGAAATAATTGGTACGCAATACGTTCCACTTAATTGGCTAAGTGGCAATGAACCGCACGTTTTGCTTCGTGTCAAGGGAGACAGTATGATTCCCAAGTTTGAAGAAGGCGATCTTGCTCTTGTTCGTTGTCAAGAATCCGTTGACAGTGGCAGTTATGCAGTTGCCTTGATTGACGGGGACAACGGTGTAATTAAAAGAGTTGTTTATGGCTCGAATTGGATTGAATTACAATCGTTGAATCATATGTATTCCCCAAGACGTTTTGAGGACGAAGATGTTACTCGTGTCCGAATATTCGGATTGGTGAGAAAAATCATCAAAGATACTGATACTCATTAACGTTCTATATTGGAACATTATAATCAGTTTATGTATTCTTTTCAGAACATATATTACTATTTTAAATTAGTTTTGTCAACATTTTAGAACGTTTTGTAACGATATTGTAATATTTAAGGTGGTGTTTTTATTGCTAACCGAAGAAAAATATAAAAATTTTCTTGCTTCTGAATTATTTTTGGCACGGAAAAAATCAAAATTAACACAAGATAATGTTGCTGATATTCTTGTAGATAAATATAAAATACGTGCAAATAGAACAACCATTGCAAAATATGAGAATGGATTACAAACACCTCCCTTATATACTCTGCAATGTTTGTCCAACATCTATAATTGTGAAATTATTAATTTTTTTCATAATATTAATAACGATAAAAATTACCTTGCGTATGGCGGAGAACATATCTCCGCAAAAAAAGAAAATTTGTTAAAGCAAATCGCTGAAAAAAATATTCCTGATGCAATATTAGATTTAATTCAAAATGCGATTGAACAATATTAAAAAGCAACCTCAATGGATTGCTTTTTTTATTTGTAACCATGCGTAGTGACTCTTTTACTACCAAACTCAACACTATTATTGCCATAGAATACATCTGCATTTTTGGGACATAATAAGATATAATCTTATTAGTAAAGGAATAGATTTCTATGGATGAATTTATAGTCAACCAGCACATTATGGAGATTTGCAAGCAACGAAATCTGTCTATATATAGACTTGCAAAGATGTCTGATATGCCTTATTCGTCACTCAATAATATGATTAAACATAGACACGTCCCGACAATATATAATTTAATGAAAATCTGTAACGGTCTAAATATTTCACTTTCTCAATTTTTTGCTGGAATTGAAGACAATGTGGATAATAATGTCTTGCCCTCTGAGCAACAAGACGTTCTATCATTATGGAATCTTTTAGACTCAAAATCAAAAGAATTTGCATTAATTTATATGAAAGGATTGGCTCATTTGCCAATGAGAGGTGTCGAAGATGAGAAGTTTTAAACAATTATTGGATATTGCACAAATCTATACAAAACAGTTTACAAGTTTCCCTTGTAATCCATTTTTACTATGCACTCAATTACAAATATCTTTTAAAGTGAGATCTCAAGCAGTAGAAGATTTTGCCGGTACAAATCCGTTAATCTCCTCTCCTGCTATTCTTTACAAAGAATCAGGTAAAGTGCCTTCATATATAATTTACTTTGATGAAACGTCTATGTATTGGCGTTTCTACATATTCCACGAGATTGCTCATTATGTATTGGGACATACTTCCGATTCTCTACAAGAAGAACAAGAAGCAAATTTAATGGCTTGTCTTTTAATCGCACCAAAAAACAAGTTGCCTACATATTTAAAAAATGCTAAAGATTTATCCTTATTTGCAGAAATTCCAATAGCTTACGCAGAAGAATATTGGAATTATTTACATAACAAATTAATTAAACCAAAAATGATTTTTAATATAATGATTTCTGTCTGTATTCTCACGGTGATACTTGATATAGTATCATTCGCATTAATATTATCAAATTGAATTTACACAAAAAAAAATAAAGGCGCCAGTCAATTCGCTGTCGTCTCTATTTTTTTACTCCGATTATTTTCTTTTTCTTTGTCCATAGTGAGAATTTCTTTTGCCTTGTTTAAGCAATCGACTCTCCATTCTTCAAAATCTTGTTCATTATTGAACATTGGATTATCTCCCTTACAATATAATATATCTATTATACCAAAGAAGATATTTTTCGTCAATATAGCAGTCTTTTCTTCATAATACCATTTCCTTTCGCAAAACAATCAAACTTTCTTATTATATCCTTTCCAAAAGCTCATTCGTAGCTCCATTGGAACTGGTTTCTTTATGAGTACGTCCATCTCATCAACGTCCAACATATCCATTAATTCTCCAATTTCCCGATTTAATTCATCGGATATATAAGGCATTGTTCTGTTAATCATTGTTGTGATACTTCTCATAGGAAACATATCACATTGCCCTTGAAATGGATCGTTAAATCCTTTTAGCTGAGTTAATTGAGCGTATACACTGCCCATCGCCTCTAAATTTTCTACTGTATACATTATTAATTTCTCCTTTTCTTAAAACAAATCCGAATGGCTACCTGTCCTGGTTAAATATAAAATTGGTTCGTCCTCTGTATATCTATATATAAGCAACCAATCAGGTTGAATATGGCATTCTCTATAACCATTCCAATTGCCAGATAAACTATGATCTTTATACTTTTCTTCTAATGGCATACCATTAGATAATTTTTTATTACCTTTTTTATTATCTCAGTATCCCAACCTCGACTTTTACATAGTTTTAAGTCTTTTGTAAATCTAGTAGAAGGTTGTACTTTATATTTCATCCCAGCAAATCCTCCATCATCAAATCCACATCATCATATGTTTTTCTTGCTTCGGGATGTTCTATTAAATACTCAGTTTCCATCATTGCTTTTAATGTTTCAAAATTCGGTGTTTCTTGTCTTGTAGGTCTAAATGGCAGCGCCTGCTCTCTAACGGCTTGTTTAGCTACCACTATGAAAAATGTATTTACATCCATTCCCAAATCATTCATAAGATTTTGTAGCTCTGTTTTTGTTGTTTCGTCCATACGAATTGTAACATCTGTGTTTGCCATTACAATCAACTCCTTTCGTTATGTTAATTATATTGCAAAATAATCTTATTGTCAATATGCCTTGAAACTAACATTTTATTCTCCATATAAATATCACTCCTAATTTATTGTGTTATTAATCTTTCCTTTAGTTTACCATATTGATGTTAAATAGTCAACGGCTAAATATATCGTCAAGTAACGAAACAGCTTTTTTCTTTGTTTGTCCATCATTTACAATATATCTTTGTGTAGTTTCAATATTTTTATGACCGACCGCTTGAGATACAAAGTTTATATCCTTTGTTTCATCATATAAAATTGTACAAAACGCAGACCTTAATTTATGAGGACTTATTTCCGTTCCGATTCCTGCCTTTGAATATTTTTTTACCAAGTCCGAAACAGCTCTTGGAGATATTCTACTTCTTTGAACAGAAATAAATAATGCATCAGAACGCATATCTTCTAATAATAATTCTCTGTCTTGTATCCATTCTATTAATGCTTCCTTTAGTCGATTATTAATAATGTATTCTTGTGTTTTATGCCTTTTATCAATGATTTTGAACGTATTATTTTCAAAGTCTATCTCATTCAAATTAATTTCCGTTAATGCTGTTTCACGCATTCCTGTATATATAAAGAGCAACAGAATTGCTTTGTCTCTTGAACGCCAAGGTCTTTGAGTCTCAATAGCTCTATGCGAACCAACACCTCTATCCACCGCACTTATAATATTCTCCATATCATTTGCAGTCAGTCTTATTCTTTTTACATTGTCCGAGTTTCGGATAGGTTTTATTTCATCCATAGGATTATCTTTAATAATTTTTTTCTTTTTCAAATAAAAAAGAAAGTTGTTCAATGCGGCATAAACAACTTTTCTATATGAAAAACTCGTACTTTGAACTTGTCCTTCTTTATTAGTTTTTTGTTCTTTTGTCTTTAAATATCGTGTTACAACAGTCTCATCAATATCATTTATGGATATATTTAATTCTTCTATAAATTCAATAAATCCCTTTATTATCATAATATACATATAACATGACTTTGGTTCAGTAGATGTTGAGATGTTATAATAAAAGTCTGCTACAATTTGTGGCAGACTTTTAAGTGTTCGCTTGATTTTCTGTTCAGTTTTTATTTGATTTTCTAATCTTCCTGTCATTAATGTTCACTCCTTCTTTTGTTATATAGGCATTGACACTAGACAATGACTTACAGTTGTGTCATAATGTCCCCACCAAACCTGAGGTTCAGAAAACTCCATATATTTTTTTGTAAGTTTTCCATCTGGAGTATATTTATAAAACTGTCTTAACTTATCAGTTGGAACATTTACCGAAGGTACTCCCGTATAGTTATGAAAAATCCTATCATATTTGTTAGGCATAGCTTCTCCTATAGCATATTTCTTCCATTTCCCTTCTTCGTCTTTTACACCTTTATATTCACTAAAAGCTTTATCTATTTTTAATTTCATATCATACAAATATTCTGCTCCCGCAGGTGATAAACAACCTCTATCCTCTTTACGTATATTAAGATAATCTTCCATCTCATAATCATGAGCATCTCTACCATACTCTCTTTCTTCTTTAATAAACGCTTGTCGTTTCACATATATCGCCATTGCTTTCTTTTTCAATTCAGTAGGCATATCGTCAATCCATTCTTGAGCAAATGCCTTTCCCCATTCACATTTTCTCGCCGCAATCAAACATTCATCATCAAATTCCTTTTGTCTTTCAGCCTTTTCTTCATCAGTCAACTTATCATAGAATTCCCAATGTTTGCGATTGCTTTCATGTAATTTTTCCATATACTGATCGTGTAAGCTTTGTGAAATTCCGTTGTTACCACCTGTTCTTTCTTTGTGTTTAGAATATGATATAATACCGGCTACTCCAAAAATAAATATCGTAAGAAGTGTACCACCAACTGGTGTACACAATGCACAAAGTGGTATCCAGCAAATTAAACCCACGATTATTATGGTTCTTATCTCTCCTGCATCTCCATTAATTTTCATTTTATTTCCTCACTTTCTACTTTCCCTCTAATTCTTAGCCTTCCAAAAATATTAAACTATCTTCATATTCGTCAAGTTGTTCTTCTGCTGCTACCACACTTCTGCTCTTAAACCCAAGTTCTAGAAGTTCTTCGGGTTCAAATCCGACATAGAGCAAATGCTTTGCAACAACCAACGGTTTTCCTCCATACCTCATATTTGCGACTAATTTTTTCAATAATTCTATTGCTCGTTCGTGTGATATATTTTCCATTTCTAATCTTCCTTTCTATATTTACCTTTCATTTAATATATACCACTATTTGCTATTTTTAAACAAAATTCTGTGATATTTTTATTATACATACATTCTACACCCTTTTATGTCCCATATAAAGGACTTGAAACCTTGCTTTCAAGACTTAATCTTATGTAAAATTTCAATCAAATTATCTACATTATAGCCTCTGCTATCTAATTCATATATTAAACTGCTATCAGTTACTTTATCCATAGCCGCTGGATCACCGATAACCTCGCGCAAGGCTCTTATTGCCATACTACATGCATGATATTTAGAGCGTTGTTCTCTCTTAAACACACTGCATTTTGCTCGTATTGAAGATATAACTGAAATTGCATCCCATACTTCTTCCTCATCCCACTGTTCCATATTAATCCTCCTCAATCTTATCTTGAAATCTGTCTTTTTTTATTTTGGCAAATTTTAATTATGATTTCATTTTCACAGCAATCACATGCATAAATTTCTCTTCTACTCATTAAATCACCTCAAGACACTGAACAGGAATTTCACAACATAAATCGACTGTTGCATATTCTTGTCCATCTTCATTTTTCCATAAATCAAATACTTCACATGTTGTTCCGACAAAACGGGCTTCCATAGCCTCACAAGTCGTCTCATCAAATGTTAATTTTCGTAGTTCTTCTCTTAAATTATTTTTTACAATCACTTTATCTCCAATTTTCATATTTATTTTCCTTTCTTTGAAATGTGCTTTTCATTGTTTTTTATTCAATATTACTTTTGCCATGCTCCAATCTTCACTATTGATTAGCTTGACAACTTTTTGAATTATACATGCTAACTCTATATCATAAATTCTATAATGGAAAGCTGCACTGACTTCATTTCTATTACCATGGAAATCTATATATCTATATGTATCTAAATTACCATAGTACATGTTCTTTGGTGTTGTAAAATGATGTTTTCTTTCAATAATCTTCTTCAACATTTCTAGTGGATTATCATAAAATCCGTTAAACTTAAAATATTTCCCTTCGTTTTCTATCAACTGATTTTTTCTTTTTTCATCCTCTTTTATCTTCCATTCATCGTCAGGATCTCTTCGATTGAATACAAAGAATTCTTTTCTATCTTTTACCATATATGTAGGGTAATAATAGCAACTTCCTGTATATGGACTATCATCATAATATCTTTCTTTTTCTATAAATTTAATCATAAAATCGTCCTCCAATTCTATTTTAAAATCCAAAAATATCACAATAATATGCGTATTTAGAACCATGAATTTTCCGTTTCATTTATTCAAAATCAATGTAATAAAATCCTGTATTATCATCTTGTTTGCCATTTTCTACATCCTCAAATGGGTCATAATATCCTGTTTTGACCGTCAGTGTAGATACTTCCTTCAATACATCTTGTAAAAACTCTGCTAATATTTCACATTCCATTTCTGTTGGACAAAGTATCTCATTACCGTTTGTCCAAAATCCGGGATTATCCGCTGTATCAAAGCTACGTGGTTGACTCGGCAATAACTCCATTAAGTTTTTTATAAGCACATTTGCCTTTTCATTATAAGTTTCCATATTGTTTTTCTCCCTTCTGAAATTCAATTTTAAGACTTATTTTGTCTAATGCTTCTTCTAACGAATCGTAATCATCCTTTTCATTTGCGTTTTCGTTAAAACAATTAAATATGTGCAAAAATGCTCTTTCCACACTTGTGTATCGCCTGCCGATTGTTTCGGGCGTTCCTGTACGTGTGCCCGTCACGGTGACTATAAATGGGAAGTACTTCGGTTCTTCTTTCTTGATAGTCAATTCGTATTCGACTTTATTAGAACTTTTGTATCTGAACGTAACACATTGTCCGACTTCCCACGATTCAAAATCCTTAATTGTATTTAATACAAATTGTTTGTTCATATTATAAATCTCCCTTCTGAAATCTACGTTTCATCAATAAATGTTATTGATATAATATGTTCAATTTTCGGAGGGATATGAAAATATTCACCATTAACGCAGCAATCTCTATAATGTTGTAAATCATTCCAAAATCCCTCTGTACCAATATTATAATTGGTTTGAAATTCAAACCCTCTACCTCTCTCATGTATCATATATCTTTTCATTTTTCTCAAACTCCTCATTTCTTGCATAGTACTCACCTTGCTTCTATCTAAACCAATACTCCCGCTCTCCTACTTTGCCCGACTCGTCTACACATACAACGTCATATTCTTGTCCATCAATAACAACATATTGACGTTCAAATACATCAACATCTGCCTCCACTGAAATAATATCAAATACTTCTCGTGTATTCGTATTGATTTTACATTCCGTTTCTATTGCTATTCCGCCGTCCCAAACAGAAACGAATGTCGCATTTATAATATTCTCACCCACAATTATTACCTCTCAATCAATAACCTAAATACTCGTCAATCTTTATTGCCAGCTTCTTACATAGCTTTATTATTTCGCCTGTTCCATTCTCTTTACCGTCATCATATATTGTTACACTTGCTTCATCTGCCAAATCTGTAAGTTGATTTAATAGTTGTATCATTTCTTTTGTCATATTAATTCATCCTTTCCTTTATCTCTCAATCTCAAATCCAAAATGACAATATCCGTAAGTATCTGATAACCAATCAGATATATCATCCAATAGTTGCTCTTTCTCAAACTCTCCATCAATTTCATATTCTTCAAAGTCAAATTCTTCTGTAATATCAATTTCTGTTGGTAATATTTTTAATAATTCTTTATCGCCGTCCGTATCCCATTTAATATTTATTATTTTCATAGCTATTACCTCCAAACTTAAATATGGCAATCAACTACTGTTACAATGGTATCTTTATCTAAATTGTCAAGAAATTCTTTAAACTCTGATTCCCAATTATCTATAGTCTTTTCATTGGAAACACAAGCCCACCAACCCATTTCGCCTCTTTCGTGCCATTCTCCAATAGGAGTAACAAAGACAAAAGGTATTATATCTTTCCAATCAATTTCGGATACATAATCTTCGTTTGTAGTTTCGCCGGACAATGTTTTGAGATAATTATTCCATCTTCCTCCGATGGTATACCAGTCCCATTTTGAATTTGGGTTATAAGTAGATAATAAATCTCCATTTGGTTTAATCATGTCCTCATCAAAACGTCCTTTCATGTCCTGATAACATTCATCATCAGTCCATTCCAATTTTTGTGGGAATTTATTTCTTAGATAATTAATATGCTCTACATTATTACAATTTCCCTCATATTTTTGAGGATTTGATAAATACTTCGCATAAAGTCCATTCTTATAGTCCTCAATTTCTTTTCTTATTTTTGCTATTGCTTGTTCTCGTGTATACTTTACATATGGAGCATACACAATGTTTTCATCATATGGAGCAAGCAATTCCTCAACTGTGCTTCCGTTTTCTTTTGTAAATACCAATGTAATAAAATGTGACATAATATTTTCCTCCTATAATTATTATTTATTTTCTCTTGAAATCGTTGATTCAATCCCATATGTAATTATCTTCTTTTCCATATAAAGCACCACCCGGAAGAAACATTCCAATTGCTTCTATTTCATTTCTATCTAATAATTCTCCCTTTCTACTACCCTTGAGCCATATAAATCTTCTCATAACAACTTCCTTAGGTAATAACATAAATCTTTTAGTTGTGACTTGTATTCCAATACCAAGTTTCAACATTGTGTTTGCTGCACCACCATTTATAAGATACTGTCTTAAAATCTCCGTATACTGATTTAAGTGTGTATCTGTTTGTGCAACGCCAGAAAACATCTGATCTGTTAATCTGTGATATTCAATATAATTACATTTCATTATAATCACTCCTATCCAAATCATCGTTCTTATTTTGTTATATCAACAACGTAATCGTTATAATACTTAAAACTATCGAATGTTCCACCATGTTTTTCACTATAATTAAAAACACTCATATAAATATGTCCTGCAATTGCTTCGTTATATCGCACAAGTTTATGTCCATTTTGTTGAATAAGCTCTCTTAAAAATAACACATTCTTTTCCTCCTTAATCAAATCATCGTTTCATATTCCAATTTATTTTCTGACCACAATTTTCACAATATGGCATTTGAAAATCTTCACACATTGTAGATAATGGACGCTTACAAGACGGACAACAGTAATTATTAAAGCCTTTATGCGTTCCATTTGGCAATGGATTTTTAGGTGTCTGATATTCTAATAAATCTTGTATTACTGTTAAAACCGTATGCGATATACCTAAATTGCATATTTGCGACTTTTTACTTGCTAAAATATTTTTGACTTCATCTATGGTATAATTCACAACATATACCTCCTATCTTTTTATAAATTTCTTATTTTATCCACAATAAATCTCATCAGTATCTACAAACCCATTCTCTTTTAAATATTCAATATAATCTATAATATCCGATTTTCTTTTGACCTCTATATCGTTTGAGCGTTCATACCCATAAAAAGGACTGACATATATCTTGTATGTTTTGTTGTCTAAATCGACAACAAGATTATAATGATGACCACAATCTCTACGTTTCGTCCATTTCCTATCAAGATAATATAAATGCAATTCCATTATAATCACTCCAATCTACATATACACTTTTTTCAATTCTCTATCTTCCAGTCCAATAGTACCATCAAGCAATGAACACAACGCATTATACTGTTCATTTTTTTCAGAATAATTTGCTTCTATGTAATCAAGAATATTCAAAATTAAGCTTTGACTTGCACCGTCAATGTTGAAATTCTCGTGAATATACTCAAAAAATTGTTCCTTATTCATTGTATCTGTTTCCTCTTTGTCTAAATTATTGTACAAATTTCGTAACTTTTCCGCAAATTCTTTTAATGCGTTCTCTTTATATTCTTCATTATGTACAAGGGCAACCACATCAGGCACTCCCGAAACCCCATTTCTCTTTGCCTCCAACATAACATATGTTTCTTCTTCTATATCAAAACCCTCATAGAGTTCCAATATCTCGTCCGCCAAAATTTCAATTAATTCTTTCTTTGTCGTTGGATTGTCTATTGTAAATTCAATACACCAATCTTCACAACAAGGATTATCGCCTTGCATATACAACTCAATCGTTTCATCTGTTGCTTCTGATATTCCAAATGAAAAATCCGTTCCGTCCGATAATTCGTCAAGATATTGTTCTAATTTGTCTGTGTTCATAATATTAACCGCCTTTCTCTTAATCGTCTGAAATTGTCGTTTCAATTAATCATTCCATCTGAACAATCCCTTAAACACCTTTTCAAGCGTTACAGAATCATCGCAAACGTAATCACCTATCATTCTGCCGTTTTTATAAATATTTCCTCTATATTTACAATCCAAATCATTAAAGGAAACATCAATCCCATCTGCCATGCTTACATCATCTCCGTACCACATATCAATATGTATATCTTTCATAGTTAGTCCTCCGTTCAATTCTTATCTTCTGTCAAATATCATCATTTTTAATAATGTTTTAGCTTGTCCTCTGTGTAATTGTCAACACGTCCATTGACTTCTTTTAGAGGACAAGCTCTTATACTCTTATATTCGTTTCTTAAAACTGCTTGTTTCTTCTCCTCTAACATATTGTTATATATTGCATCTGATATACTCATTTACATATACTCCTTAATTTTTATTTGTCTGCAAATTTGGGCACAAACCTAAACCTCCCACTTTTTCAGGTAATCTTCTATATGCTTCTCTATGAATGCAATTTTCTTTTTCGCATTCAGGGCAATAGCACTTTATAAATGTTTCATAATCTAATTTTGTACTAAGTCTTTCATAAATTTCTCTTTCCATTTTAATTTTCCTCTCTATTCATTATTTCTTCGAGTATTTCATATACTTCGTTTTGATGTTCTTTCATATAAATGTAAAATCTATCAAATGTATCTTCTCTTCTTTCTTCTAAGCAATCTTCTCTATAATTCTCCCACATCACTTCTTCAATATCGTTACAGTTTATTCGCTTTCCTTTATATTCCACCTCCGAATCAGACCATTCACCATGATATACAAACCCTATATTTGGTATTCCATACCAATCAGGAAGCTCTTTCATTGGAAAATAAAATACACCGTTTTTACAAATCCAATCTCGTTCTATTGTACTAATCATAACTTATTTCTCCATTCCTACAACATCCCTTTCTTCTTTCTTCCACTCAATCTTTGGGTAACAGTATACTTTATGTCCAAAATGAGGCAAGACTGAATATCTTTCCATAATTTGATTATGAACATATTGTTCTGTTCGATTGTCATCCCAATTATCTTTCCAGTTTGCTAAATACTCAACACCTCTATCTGTAACTTTTTTTATTTCATAATAATTAGTTCCATCATGATGTGAACACTTTAAGTAAAGATGACCATTTTTATCATACAGGTGAATATAATCACAATCTTTTGCCGCTTTATTGAGCATCTCTTCAAAATCTTCAAATATCATTCCAGCTTTATGATTACCATCCCAACATTCACAAGTGCCTTGCAAAATCCATGTACTTTCACCATTGAAAAATCGTTCCAAATCATCTTTTATTCCAATCCAATCGTATTCATCTTGATTGTATATTTCTTCCCATATTGCACTATCTGTTATCGTAATATCATTAGCTTTGAGTGTTTCTATTGCATCATCCTTAGAATCCTCCCATAAATTATAATTGTTATATATTGTCCTAATCACCGCTTGTTTTTTTGTTTTAACTCGCATTTTGTTTACCTCCAAATCGTCATTTCTAAAAGTCGTGTTACTTTTCCTCGATAGAACATCATCATATGAAATATCTCTTTCGTCACTCTATTGTACAAACAGTTACAGTGCCGTCATAGTTGATAATTCCTCTACATATAAACTTGCCTTGTATTGTTGTTACTGTTACATTTTCGCCGTACATTCTACACAACACTCGTGCATTACGAGTATCTGTATATGCCTTGTTTCCATATCCGTAATGAACTATGTATTTTCTCATTTCCCTTACCTCCTTATTAATTACTAATCAACCCTTAATAAAATCCAAATTAATTGGTTGTGCTTTTCCAAGTTCAAATTCTTTTATTGCAAGTTGATTTTGAGGAATATGCCAACCGAGAGTATAGAATTTTTTTCTTATTTTATTTTGTTCTTCAGCTGCTTTGTAAAAATCTTTATCTGGTTCATCCCAATACCATACATAGTAAGTGTGGACTGTATGTGTATCTTCATCATACTTTCTTTTGCATCTAAGAATTCTTGCATTTTTTAATATTGTATCTTCCGGCAACTTTAAATTATCAAATTCCGTTGGAGTAACGTGATGATCTTCATTTTTCCAGTACCAAACAAACATGCCATTCTTCCCCCATTCAAACACTTCTGCTCTAAATGTTCTCAACCATGCTTGTAGTTCTTTATCCGATTTCCATACACCGTTGTTTAGCCTTCCAAAATAAATATATTCACTACCATCTTTGGGTTGTCCGTATTCATTTGCATAATAGTGGATTATCATTCTATTAAACTCTTTAGTAGTGTATAGGTTTCCAGTTATCTTGCTGATAAATTTATTTTCGCTTGAAGTATAAGACCATACATTTACATCTGCCTCAAATTCAACAGCTCCATCTGCACAAGCACCACAATTACCCCAAACACAAAATCGCTTTTTACTTTTTCCTACATACGTGAGTTTTTCTTTTGATAGATATTCCCAAGCTCCACCTGATGTACTATAACTAATTCCATTATTATTTTCATTTATTCCGACAAATGGAACATATGGGCGCTCACATATATACAATTCTCCATCTTCATATATTTCGTCAATATGAGCTTTTTCAAAATATTCTCCATATTCATTTGTGTACTGTATCATATCTCCTATTTTAGATTCTAATTTTGAACGAGAATTTTCAATCAGTTCAACATATTCATTTACCTTTTCTACATCATATTCTGTCATTTCATGA
Source organism: Hominilimicola fabiformis (assembly GCF_020687385.1). Taxonomy (NCBI): domain Bacteria; kingdom Bacillati; phylum Bacillota; class Clostridia; order Eubacteriales; family Oscillospiraceae; genus Hominilimicola; species Hominilimicola fabiformis. Next base: position 63,098 of record NZ_JAJEQM010000014.1, on the reverse strand, counting down.
CTTCTGCAAAATCTATTGTTAATTTCTTTTAATGACTCTAATGTGTACATATTCATCACAGTTCCTTTCTCTCACCACATCTTTTATGAATTGCTTGTACCGCTCCATATAACCAACCATTTAGGTAATCAATATTATAACAATATTGAGTCCAACTGCCTGATTTAAAACGTTCTTCGCTTGTGAAAACATAAAAACCGTCTCCATAGTCAGCCGAAACAATTTTTATGTATTTAAAATTTGCATTGTATGCTCTTAGATTATCTTTGATTAATTCCTTTTCTTTATTTGTCATTTAAGTTCCCTTCTTTCTTCAAACATTCTTTTATCCATTCCTGCATATTTTGCCAATCTTCAACATCTGTATATTCATATTTCAGGAAATACGAATATAGTAATTCTAAGATATTTATCTTGTGCTTATGCAAAGATATAATAATCTCATAAATTTCGCTTGGGTATTCCCAACCTTTAATCAAAAAATCATATATTCGAGATTTTACATATATCTGATATGCAATCTCAAAGATATATTCTTTCGACAAGTTCGTGAGAATACGTTGCTTATATTCTTTGAACTCTGCCTTGATGATACGCAATGCTTTTTCTTTGAGCATTTCACCATCTCCCTTCTAAATATTCAAAAATGCCTATGATTTCTCTTAGGCATTCGGTCAGATACTTGTATATTCTCTTTTTCATTGCAAATTGAACTCCTTTACAAGTCTTTTAGCTACCATTGCATTTAACTTGTTGTTTATGACAATAGTTTCGCTGTTTCCGTTTCGGTATATTTGATGACTACCTCGCATATGGTGCAAGGTGTAGCCATTCGCTCGCAGTTTCCGTTGGAACTTACGAACATCTATTTGAGTTCTCATTGTATTTCACCTCCATAAAAGCTTGACATATGATAATTATTGTGCTATTATATTAATATCAATAAAAGACCATCAGAGATATTGATGGTATCTCACTCTGATGGCTTTTTGGTTAATTGCGAGGATCGGCTTCACGAGCTTCATTCTCAGTGCTATAGAGTCTTCCATCGTAATCGCCAATATATCCTTCCGGAGTTAGCATCGCAATCCACCGCCTTTCATTGATATTAAATAGTCTTGTAGTGGTAGTACAAGGCTATTTTTTTATGTAAAAATATATAGCATGAACTATATACTTAAACATCTCAATGACACTTTTGGACGGATAATATCTTATCATCCGTCTTATCATCCTCCGTACCGTTATCACTGAATGTAATGCGGTACTTATCACCTATTACAAAATTGTTATTCTCATACTCCCATATTTGACCATCACGAGTCATAAGAGTATTTACACCTATACATACGGCTTTAGTCGTATAAATAATCTTAAAGCCGTTATGAGTGTAATATCCAAATGGCAAAGTTATCATTGCCTCTGCTGTTGAACAAAGTGCAATGAATAGCAATATTATAGTTAAGATAATTGATAATTTTTTCCTCATGTTCATAGTTTGTTCCTCCTAACACTTTAATATACTTTTTCTGTAATGTCTTACTTACAATACATTTATTGTTGTAATGTAAAACAAATTTTTCATTGTTTGTTCCATACAATGATACATCAATTAATCGTGCACCATTGTTAAAACAATAGGTTCTGTCTTTTTGTGAGATACATTTTAAGCCATGTTGCAAATAGTCAATATAATTATCAGCATCTGTTTTATTACTAAACAGATACGTCTTATTTTTGTCTTTTACTTCATACATATTTAACATCCCCTTATATCATTGCTCGTACAAAACGTACGGCAATATCATACTTGTACTCATAGCTATGAGCATAGTGTCTTGGTTGAGTATGTGTAGATACATACGACTCAACCTTGTTTACTATTGTGTTATAGTCTACACAGAAATCTCTGCATAGACGTTTAGTATCCTTCTTCCATGTGTTCATTATTGTATTCCTCCTCTCAAGGTGTATAAGAGTATATACACCTAATATTCTCTCTGTTTCGGCTCATGCCTCATCAGTACGTGGACTTTTACCGCGTATACAGAAAAAGGGTGTACACTTGATAGCATACACCCTTGAATAGTGCGACCTATTACTTGATGAATAGGTCTATAAAAGTTGCCATGAATAACTTGTTAAAGCAAGTCTTGCTCATGGCTTTAGTCAAAGACTCTGCACCTGTAAGCAAAGTCTTCTGAGTTGCCATACTTACACCTATGGCAGAGGTAAGCTTGCGTACCCACTTTGGCACTATGGCAGATCCTACCTCAATACCAAGTCCTTCAAGGAACTTACTGAACTCTTTATTGAACTCGGTATCATCAAAGGTTTGAGCCTTTGTGGCATACGCCTTATACATTCCCTCAGGGATAAAAGCGTAACAAGCCTTCAATGTTTTGTTGTAGTCCTTGACGGCTGACTCATGTTCCGCCTTCAACTTTGCAAGGATAGACTCTTCTTTGCTGATACTATACTTGATTATAGCATCATTGTAATCCATTCCATCTTGAATGGCAGACTCTCGGAGCGCAAGAGTCTTTTCACGCTGAGTCTTGATGGGTTTGCTCGCGGTGCTATACTTAGCATTTTCCTCTGCTATTGCAATAATAGCTGTTCTGAAGTCGTGCAACAAGGCACGATTTGAGTCACTAAAGTTACTGAATGATACTTTTTTGTTATTGTTAGTTTTTTTCATGATATACTCCTTCTTCCGCACTAAGCAGCGGATGCTCTACTTGTTTTTTTTGTGTTGTTGTACTACTCACTATTTATGCGGACTTGTAACCGCTTGCACCTCTAATATGCAAGTTAGTTTAATACGGTAATTTTTACAGTCGTTTAATTTTGTATTGCGTTAAAACGTACTTCCACTTTATAACGCTTTGTGCCGGATTTTCGTTGCTACCGGTATCCCAAGAATTACCAAACTTGAAACAAAGGATTTTCACCTTCACACGCTCAAAATATTAGAAATATTTCAAACGTAACCATATAACCGCCGTTACATAGTCAACGGGATTTTCCGGATTCCCGCACCTTTTTTATATAAACTTGTAGCAAAAGTATTGTATTATCAGACTTGCTTTTTGTGTGGTTCCTGATGGAACTAAAAAAGTAGTATCTGCTTTTGTTACCTATTTATTTTTCAAAGTTCAGTCAAAAACGGACTATACATATAATCCTTGCATAGTTACATAGCTATACTTTGAAAAAGATATTAAGATTTTTTGAGTAAAGACTTTGAGACTTATTGACTCTGCTCAAAGCGATATATGCAAGACTTAGTGACTCTGCTTACATATCTTTACTATTTTCTTTTTTGCCCTTTTCCCTTTGACAATTATGACTATATCAGATAATAAAATTAAGTCAAATCCGCATAGGTATGCGAAAAAAGCGTATTTTATGAAGAGTTATGGAGGGGGTACAAAAAACAAGTCGGCAAGTCCCATTTTTCCTATATCTGTATATGTAGTCAACTTACACACTAACCACAAAAAACACAAAACCCACCAAACCCCCAAATAACACAACAAAAATCACACATCACACATCAAAAATTTAAAATCGTCCCCCTTATCGAAAAACCCAAGAAAAATCAAACAAAAAAATACCGCCACAACCTCAAAAAATGCGATACAAAAATCTCAAATTCTACCTCACAACCAACTCCCCACACTACAAAACACCAATAAAATCCACAAAAATCACTCATCTACACTCCGATACTAAAATTACATATAAAAATGCAACAAAAAAAGACCTTCGTATTTCTACGAAAGTCTTTAATTCAATCCCATTGCAATCACAAACAAATTTCTATCAAATCATTTCTTTTTATACGTCCTTCTTGTAACAATTCCCACATCCACAATTTTCATATCTTTTGTATTATAATTTGCAATATATTCCCTATCATCTGTCCATTTCTCTATCGCATATTTGAAATTGTCTCTATAAGAATTCCTCTCAATAAGCCAATCAAGGTGATTGCATATCTCCATACGGCTTAATATATGTTCATCAACAATCATTTCCAATATTCTGTGTCGTTGTATTGAAGTTAATCCTATTACTTCACTTACATTATAGCCCATTATATGTAGAACCGATTCTTTATTCAAATTACTATAAGACATTCCGTTGTTATCTCTACGCCAAAACTTTTCTTCTACTACCTTGCAAATAATAACACCTTGTCTTTTTACCATTTGATAATGGCTTTCTAAGATATAATATTTATCACATCTCTCACAATGAGCGGCAGGAATTATAACTTCATTCACCTTACCAGTTGAAGATAAAATTTTAATTCTTGCCTTTATATCCGTCAATTTATGTCCATCTTTTACACATAACTTACCTATATTTGTTCTTGTCAGAAAATGTTTAGGTGTTATGTCATGAATTTTTATATTTGTTTTATTAAATTCTTCTCCATGATGTACTCCCATAAAATGATACAAACTAAAACTATTATTTTTACATATTCCTTTCATTATATCTGGTTGTATAATGGTTTTGCCGCACATTATACATCGTTTAAGAGGAACAGAAATATTTTCGCCATTATCATTGATTAATATTCCATCAAAATTGATAACTTTAATTTCTTGACTTACACATTGATGTTCTCCAACAAAAATTGCCGTTCCCTTTGCTATCATACTATCTATTTCAAAATGTCGTTTTTCACAAAAGAACAATGGATTTGGTCTTTGTTTTGGTTTTCTATTCTTTGGTCTATTAATTTCCGGTAATACACATGCTCTTTTCTGAGCTTTATTCATTTTTCTTCTTTTTCTTCGCTTCTTCCCCATAATATACACACCTCCACACAAAATCATTTATTTACAATAATTGTATCAAATTTAATTCTATATGTCAATCACCTAAATAGAGAATATAAATATACATCCTACCCCATATATAAAACACGATATAAATAGGAAGAAACTCAGTCAAATTTGCAAAGAAAATCTGACAAAAATGAATTTTGATGTTTCTTAATCCTATATTGTGAAGAAAATATAATTTATCTTCATAATCAATTCTTTAATGCAAAACATTATACAAAATGAAAAATAACAAAAGAGAATATATAAATAGAAACCTAATCAAACAAAATTAATACGAAGGAGATTATTATGAAAACAATCAAAGAAACAAAATTAAATACTATATCATCATTGACAAATACTCACATGACAAAATTACTCCCACAAGAACTATCTATTTATTCAAAAAAAGAATATCAAAAGTGTCCTCATATTACGAAATGTTCTAAATCGTATGGTTTTGTATATTTGATGATATGTGACACTGCCCAATGTAAAATTGGAATTACACAAAATTTATATCAAAGATTGCAACAAATTAATCGACAACTAATTCCATCAAAAACAAAAATAATGTATTTATATGCTTCGCCTTTATGTATGAATACGTTAGACATCGAAAAAAATTTTAAAGAATATTTTAAAAATTATAATATAAGCGGAAATGACTCTAAGCATGAATGGTTTGATAAAGCTTATATTGATTTATATTTAGAGTATTTAAACAATTCATATTTTGATTTTAACTTTCCTTCTTCACAACAAATCGAAAAAGAAATTGAAAACATACATAAATTTGCAAATATTATTTTTTCTAACTATATGGAAAATCCTGTTCCTTCTAATAATGATTATAACCAATTATTAAAAGAATATATAAACACAACCAACAAGGCGGCTGAACAATTAAATGAAATACATGATATATTTAATTACATTTTTCCAAAGGAGTACAAAGATTCTATTGATTATATTTGCGAATACAACAAAATTAGTCGATTAGAATTATTGAAGTTAAGTTTAATTATGTATATAAATAATTTTAATAGAAAACTTAATCTTCAAACGGAGAATAATACAGTGACTAAGAATATATTTGACACTCTTGCAATGGAATTGTGTCAAGAAGAAAACAAAGGAGAATGATATTATGAAAAACACAGCATTAGAAACAACATATTTTGATTTTTATGGAGATAAACTCATTGCAGTTCAAGATAACGCAACCGGCGAAATTTATACTTCTATCAATGCAGTTCTGAAAGGTATAGGATTTAAAGATAGGAATCAAATAAGAAAAAGAAGAGATAAATGGATTAATGATTCTGTAATCTCAAAAGGTATAACCAAATTTACATTACCTACACAAAAGATGGTGGCGAAAAATGACACCACCCTGTTTGATGAGAAAGATACTTATTGCATTTCACAACGCAAACTTCCTATTGCATTAGCAAAAATAAACATTACACCAAAAATGAAACAAACTCAACCAGAATTAGCAACAAAATTAGAACTATATCAAGACAAATGCGCAGATGTATTGGCATCTGTATTCATAGATAAGAAGTCTACGAATGCCATAAACGCTGAATTCTTAGCTGAAAGTATCTCAAATGCAATAGCTATTGCATTACAACCTATAACTGAAAGATTAGAAAAGATAGAACAAACTCAAACTAATCGTTATTTATCATCAAGAAGGTATCCATCAGCATGGTATAAGAAGATTGCTCCTAAATACAAAATGCTTATGGAATACTTTGATTGCACGAGAAGTGAGTTATATTCAAATATCTATAAAGAACTTGAGGATACATATGACGTAGATATAAATCAAATTCATGAAGATTATTGCTATGAAAATAACTTCCTCAAAGATGAATGTTATCCAATGGACGCAATAGAACATCATACTCAATTAAGAGACGCATTAACATTACTTATAGATAGTAGTCTGATTAAATATGGATTACAAACAGAAGAACAAATCAAAAACTTTAAAAGAGCAACATTGTTTGATAGACCAGTAATTAAACAGAGAATAACATATATAGAAGATAAGATTTAATTCAATAAGATAAGATTTAAAAAAGACTATTTCATACAAGACATAACACAACAAAAAATGTAATTCAACGAGTGAAAATTGAGCTATGCGAAATTCCACTCGTAATAGTCTGTCTTCTTAAACTGTTGTATATCTTCTTTCAGTTCAGTTGAGGTACATCATGGTAGCCTCAAAATTCACATTTCAAAAAAATTGACGTATATGAAAGTAGCCTTTCCCGAACTCTCGTAGGTTTATCACCAAACTATAGAATATTAAACAAAGGAGAAAATTCATGAATACTAAATCAGAATATTTTACTCGTTTCCCCAATGATTATGTACAAGGAAATATAAAAACAAAATACGGAATAAGTCGAAAATTTTACATTACGTATATTCTCATAGACAGATATAGGTCATACGAAGATTTTAGCTGGATAACCATACGGAAAATATTAGAGTTTTATGGTTATAAGACTACAAAACGGAAACCTAAAGCTTTTCATGATATTTTGGATGTATTGGAATATATGATTAACAATAAAATGATTGAAGTAAAGCAAGATTTAGATTCTATTGGATATGATACGGGAATAGAAATCAAAATCATTCCAGAAAATTTCGATGCAACTGAAAATTTTTCAAAAATCACTTCATCTCAATTGGATTTTATAATGATGGGCGAATCGAGTATTAATAAAGAGAATATATTAATGGCATTTCTTTATATCAACTCATACATATATATCCGTCCAAAGAAAAACGACAATGAGGAAACTATGTACAATCCCGAAACTCGACCAGAAGCTTTTTGGAAAAGCATACAATCTATGGCTAAAGATTTGTCAATGTCTAAAGATACGCTTAATCAATGTCTTTCATATTTGACTTCTAATGTTGATGATAAACAACCACTTCTTATAAAAAAAGAAGTCGGAAGTATTCAACCAGACCCTTCTCAACCACCACAAAATACTCCCAATATATATGTCCTTAATAAAGAGGGTTATGAACAAGAGATTGAATGGGCGATTTATAAAATGTTGCAAATTTACAATGTTGAATCTTTTGGTGAGTTGACCGGCAATTATAAAGATTAATCAAAATTCGTTTTCTCACGGAGAATAATATATTAAGAAAGGAAAACTAAATGAATAGATACAAAGTGACATTTTCAGATGATACAATCATGAGACTTTACGCAGAAATACAAGACAAAGTGTCATTGGTAAAGATATTGGGAGAATATTATAGGGGGTATAAGAAAGCATACGAATGATTAATTTTCTTAGTAGATAACGACAGCATTAAAAATTTTAGAAAGGCGGCGATGTGTAACATAAATGAACACAATACATTAATTTCGTTCTTTTTCAAAATGCAAGGAGAATATATAAATGTCTCCTCTATTCCCTATCCCAACAACCAAAGAAAGCCTCCGTAAAAATACGGAGACTCCCTTCTTAGTGACGACACTTATACTTAAAAGAAAAGTGAATGTCACCGTGATTATATTCAATATTGCAAGTCCCGTCTATGTTGTTTCTATGATGAAATTTGCAAATAATCAGAAACATTGTAAATATGCATAGAATCAATAATGTTATATAAATATGATTGTTAGCAAATCTTAGGATTTGCAATATCAAATATAATATGTCTCGACATATCGTCATTAAGCTCCTCCTTTATCTAGCAGGAGGAATATGGCAAACAACGCAAAAAATATCTAGACAATTATAATTATATCATTTGTCTAAGTAAAAATCAAGAAATTATGTAATTAAGAAAGGAAAATACAAATAACACATGATAACTGATAGATACATACCAGACCCTTCGGAATTTGCAGGAAAAATTTATTCCTCAGATTTTGAAACAAATACACGAATGTTTCATAGTATGTCAGATATAGCTGACAGAATAAGAGCAGACGAAAGTTTTAATAGGAGTTGCGAAAAGCAAACTTCTGTAATTAGAAATCACAAAAATAAAGAATCATAAATATACGAAAGGTGATGATTGGTTATAAACGAAGTACAGTTTTACATACCAAGCATTGATGCTAAAGATATATACTTGGCATCACATTATATCGAGAATGACCCTGATGGATATAATTTAAAACTTCAAGATGGGCATTATAATTTGAGAAAGTTCATCAATTCTTTGGACTTTAGCTTAGATTTGATTGAATTGTTAAATATTTATTATAAAAAGTATAGACGAAATGACTTTGGCTTTACTATAAAGAAACACAAATACACTACGAAAGTTATTAATATCACGTTTAAATACTCCGTAAAAGAGTGGAATCAGATGAACAAAAACACTTTCGTTAAATTTGGATATAATTATCATGATTTGATATTTCAAGATTGCATTGCGAAGAATCAAGATGGTGAAATTGTAGGAATTATATTAAACGAAGATGTACATAGACCTATTGAAGTACCAAAACCGTTCAAAGCAAAAGAAGTTAAAATAAGAGATAAAAAAGATAAAAATACATTTTGGATTCATCTTCAATATGTTAAACAAGGTGAACCTCGTACAATTAAAACAAATTCTCAATTGAGAAAGGACCTATATAAAACGGGTTTTATTTGCAACGGAACAAAGTATTGTCGAATGAAACGCTCAACCGGCTCGGCAAGAGTTGGAAAATGTTTGTTTATTGATGAAGTCTTATTTAAGCCAATTTTGAAGTTCAGTTCAGGAACGATAAAACCGAAATACGGTCAAGAAATAGATTTGGCTGCATATGAAAGTTATATTGCCTTGCCGTCAAGTAGTATTATTGATACTCTTCCTATTAGTCCAGAGAATATATTGGTCATAGATGATTATGATAACATATTTAGAGAAAACGTCGTTGAAACACATGATGAAAATGGCTGGTTGACTACATCTGAAAAAAATTGTGAAATTGTCAATAGCATTTGGGATGGGCAATCTCTTATGGATATATCATTGTTTGGGGATTATTCGGATTATGGAATGGTTCTTTTGAGAAACCTAATGTTTAAGTCTTGTTGTTTTAATTGTAATATTCAACAATGGTTTAAAGATAATAATATAACCGATGTTTCACAATTAAATGGACGTACAAGAGCTAAAAGGATTGAAGATGTAAAGTTAATTACTACTCCGAATAGTATTAAATATTTGAAATTTGATACTTTGGACAATTGGTTGGATAACTTATATCCCAACTTTGGCGTAGTAAAGCATGATAAAAAGACACATTTTTTTGGTGGTCGATTGGTTCAAACCCATTATCAATTATTGAATACATTACAAATGTCAAAAGACGAGGTTTCGGAATTTTTACAAGATTCTTTAGACTTTGCTCAAATGTTAAGGGATAGACCGGAAGTTGTAAGATATTATATCAAATATCCTGATATAGAAGAAATGAAACCATTGAAACAACCAATGTTAAGTAAAAATGATGTTGTGTACAATTTGATGTGTATTAATGATAATTTCACGGAAACAAAATATTATCAACAGTTTTTACAAGACTTGTTACGCTCATATTATAAGAATTTAAAGAATGGTCATATTTATGTTAATGGCAACTACTCTACCCTACTTGGAAATCCTATTGAAATGCTACAACATTCGATTGGCAAGTTTGAAGGTGTTAGTCAATTAGGTGTTGGTAATATACATAGTACAAGATTTGAGTATAATCAGACTTTATTGGGTAGCCGAAGTCCACATGTGACAATCGGCAATGTGTGGTTGCCGTATAATACATCAAGCGAAATGATTGATAAGTATTTGAATTTAACAAATGAGATTGTTTGTATTAATTCAATAAACGAAAATGTTTTACAGAAATTGTCAGGCTGTGACTTCGATAGTGATACAGTTCTGCTAACTGATAATAAATATCTCATTAAAGCAGCACAAAAAAAATATCATTTATTTAAGACACCAACCTCTTTCGTTTCGGCGACAAAAGTAAAAAGATACTATACACCTGAACAACAAGCCGATCTGGACATCAAAACATCTGTTAATAAGATTGGTGAAATTATAAATTTGTCGCAAGAACTTAATTCATTGTTATGGGATAGAATGTATCATGGTGCATCTTATGATGAAATCAAGGAATTGTATTATGATATTTGTCAATTAGATATTATGTCTGGTTTGGAAATAGATTCTGCAAAGAAAGAATTTGTTATAAATAATTCAAAAGAACTTGATAAACTTCGTCAGAAATATGAGCCGATTTTTAGAGAATATGAAGAAGACGAGAACGGAACACTAGTTAAAGGACGAAAGAAAATGCCTCATTTCTTTTCACATATTTCTCGTCAAAAAGGCTATTATAACCCCGACAAAAAACATTATTGTAAGTACCATACAACTATGGATTATTTGCAAACTATCGTTAACGGATTTAAAATTAAAAATTCTTATAAGAAAAATTGGCTTCCATTTGTTTCAATATTGGATAATTCCAAAGTTCGCAATAACCGAGTTAATCAAAAGCAAATCAATAAGATATATAGTTTGTTAAAATCGCATGTTAATGAGTGTAAAACTATATATGCAATGGAGAATGAATCGAGAGAGGATAAAGCTGAACGAGTCCGTATACTGAAAGAAATGTTAGTCCAAGATATCGAAAGCGAGACTATTGGCTTTTCGACATTACATAGATTACTTTTCTCAATAGAAGATAAAGAAAATGTTCAAATTAAGAATTTATTGTTAGAGATATTGTATTTATGTGGTAACGATAGTTTTAAGGATGCAATTATTCAATCTTCTGATGAAATTTTACAATTAGAAGATGACGGTGATGATATAAGTTTGTTTGGAATTGGATATAGAGTTGTAAAAATCAAAGTAAATAATTCAAAAGAGTGACTTTGATTACGAGTGAAATTATCAAAAATTCGCAATTTTTAGGGTAAATTGTGCAGAACACCTATTGATTTCACCCTTGATATGAGGGCGATTTTAATGTTACATAGGAGAGGGTATATTAACGACTAATTTCATTAGCCCCATTCCCTACTCTTATGTTTAGAAAGTTTGTAAGGGAATGATTTAGATACAAGAAGAAAAAAAATATTATAATCAAAAAGATATAGTAAATGAAATAAATCAAAGAATTGAATATTCTTCTGATGAAATATACAAAGTATTGAATACATTAGAAGATGTTGTGAAGGACAAAATTAGTGATGAATGTGATTATGTCGAATTAAAGATATTTCCTGGACTGATTGTGACTTCAAAATATATACCCTGTGAACAATCTAAGTCTAATCTTGTTTTAGACGGAAGTGATTTAGTATTAAGTTTGTCGGTCAAATTTACAGATTATTTCAAAAGGCAAATAAAGAAATTACATAAAGATAAGAAAATTTCATAACTGAAAATGTCGTTATGTGCCGACTTGGCTATTATGTCTTGTTGGCACATAACGTAAAAATAATCCAACGAATGCTTTGTTATGGACACAAGATAACTCGGTGCAGATTGGTTAGTCACCATGCCGAGATTATATGAACGTTGAGTATTGACATAGAAGGATACTTTTGTGTAGGTACTTTTGGTATATTGTGAGATATATCAAGTAGACGGAAACTGTCAATAACAAATATAAGTGCAAAACATTATCGCAGCAAAAAGTAGATTTCAGGACGTTGGTATAATAGACGCTCACTCGGTGAGAAGAATCTTGAGGCTTGCTAGGTGGAACTGTGCAAGATTGTAGAGAAAATCCAAATAAGCCAATTGTGTCGTTGATACGCAGAAATGTGTGTATAAGCCCTGTTTATCGTCCGAGTAGCCCAAATCGACATTAAAATAAAACACATATAATAGAAGAATTTATAAACAAAAAATCTTTTCTGAATGACATGGGTGAAAGATAGAGGTAATCAGTCCTCTTTATTCTTGATGCTTAATGCATTGCTATAGAAGTAATGAGGTAGCTCCTTATTGCTCAGACTATAGCAGATAATGACTGAATATTGGTACGATTTTGTGTTTGTAAGGCGAAGGTCTGTTTTGTGTTCATTATAAAGCATTTGTTGGATTAATGAATGTAAAATCAATATGCTTATAAGTAATAATACTACTATTTGCGTAATTGAATAAAAATTCAAAGCCATTGGTGATATTTCACCAGTGGCAATCCCGTTTCTTTTTAATTTGAAGTTTAATTATTAATGAATTATTCTTGTATTTTCTTTTAAATTGTGGTATTATAGAGATGGAAGAGATAAATTATATTTTTCGGCATATAATATATTCATTGATTTTAAAGGAGATGAATGTATGTCGAGCGAGAATGAAAGATTTGGTGATATTATGCCTGTAATTATTGAAAGAATTATAAGATTTGAAAGAGCTGAAACGGATGCCTTTATTAAACAACAAAATAAACGACTTGCTCAATTAAGAGCAATAGAACGAAGAAAAAAAGAAGGTAAAAGAATACAAACGAAGCCAATAATCGAAGAATTACAACGTGCAGGCATTTTAGATGAGAATGGTGATTTGGCTATACCTTATCGTGACGAGGAATAGCAGTATGAATAATACTAATGAAAAATCTCATTTGATGTATTCTACTCTCCCAAACATAATTATTGGGTTTCATGGTTGTGACCAAGAAGTTTTTAATAAAATATTATATGAGCATAAACCATTTAAGCCTAGTACAAATGAATATGATTGGTTAGGTAATGGAATGTACTTTTGGGAGCAAAATTTGGAACGTGCATGGGAATGGGCTACTTGTGGAATGACTAATCCTAAATTAAAAATTGAGAAACCAGCTGTAATTGGTGCAGTGATTGATTTGGGATATTGTTTGAATTTACTTGATAGTTATAATATACAAATGTTAAAGTTGCAATATGAACTTTTCACTGCTAAAATGTCTATTCTTGATAAACCTACTCCGAAAAATAAAAATGTTAAAGGTAACAATGATTTATTATTACGATATTTGGATTGTGCTGTTATAGAAGATCTGCATAAAGATATGAAAGATAATGGTTTAAGACCTTATGATTCTGTCAGAGGAGTTTTCTTAGAAGGCAATCCTATCTATGAGACCTCTGGATTTCGAGAACAGTCTCATATTCAAATCTGTATTCGTAATCCAAATTGTATAAAAGGTTTCTTTGCTCCGAAAGAAATTGATGATAGTTGGCATACACCTTAATTTAATAAAGAAAATACAGTTAGAGTCAGTTATAGTAACTGGCTCTTTTTTTTGTGCAAAAATATAGCAGGTTGGTGTAAAAGTAGCATATAAGACTCATTATCTTATGATAGACGTGCAATTCGTCTACCTGCCCCCATTAAGTGATATTTCATTGAGCATTTCACACGTACAAAAGAAATGCACGCCCTTTGTGGCAAATTTAATAGAAAGAAGTGAAAGGCAATTAAACCCGTTTCCAAAGAAGAATTGAATATCCTCATTAAAAATGGCATTATCGTCAGAAGTTCGAATGGTTATATTGACCCTGAAACACATTTTGTTGTAGGGCATTACAGAACAAAAGGCGGTGCTGGTCGTGTATATATTGAGGATGTGTATGCTGATAAGGCAAAAAAATTATATTTGAAAGGATAAGAAGGACATATGGCAAAGATAACAAAGGCAGTTTCTTTAAAGAATGCGGAAATAAATATGGAAGATATGACAATCACTGAAACAACAAAAGATGATATAAAAGTATATTCATTGGACAAGTTGTTGGCGGACTGGAATCATATAAGCGGTATCTCTCTTACGATTAAGCAGGACAATGATATTCCTGCCGATGAATAAGCGTAAGGGCGGTGGACGTTATTAAGTTTGAAAGACTTCAAGATGAAACTGAGGAAGAACTTATTTACAGAATTTGTTCTCAAAAAGACATAATAGGAACTTGGTCTGACGTTGCAGTGGTAATCAATAAATTAACAGGAAACGATTTTGGCGAAAGTACATATCGAAAGAAGTTTCAATCTTTCCAAAAAATGTTAAATGCAAATCAGAGTAAGTTTAGTGAGTCAAGTGAGCAACTTAAAGAACTTGAGTTTCAAAAGAGAGAGTTGAACAAGGCAAAGGTGAAACTCCAAACAGAAAAGTTGGAATATAATCGTTGGTTGCGTGAAGAAGCTAGGGATGAATTGATTACAGAAAAGATTTGTAATGCTATTGCTGCTCTCACACCTATGGATATTCCCACTTATATTGAGCCAAAACATAACACTCGTGGTTTCGCCCTTGTGTATGGTGATGAACATTTTGGCATTGAATATGAGTTAAAGGGATTATTTGGTGATATTATAAATGCTTACAGTCCCGAAATCTTTGAAGAAAGAATGTGGGATTTATTCAATCAGACTGTTGAAATCATAGATAAAGAAAATATTGATACTCTCCATGTATTTAATATGGGTGATTTCAATGATGGTATTCTAAGAGTTTCACAGTTGATGAAATTGAGATATGGTGTTGTTGACGGAACAATTAAGTATGCTGATTTCATTTCTAATTGGTTGAATGAATTGACTAAGTATGTACGAGTTAAATATCAGTCTACGAATGGTAATCATTCAGAACTTCGTATGCTTGGACAACCAAAAGGTACTTTCACAGAGGATAATATGGGCAAAGTTGTTGCTGAGTTTATCAAAACTCGATTAAAAGACAATCCAAACTTTACTTACATAGAAAATCCTACTGGATTTATTTATGCACAAGTGGCTTGTAATACTATTTTAGGAATACATGGTGAAGTAAAGAATATGAAAACTGCCATTGATGAGTTTTCAAGGATTTACAATGTTCCTATTCAGTATTTGTTAGCAGGTCATTTGCATCACAATAAGACAGAAGAAATTGGTGTAAATAGCGAAGTAATAAATGTTGGCTCTATCATTGGCATAGACAGTTACTCTTTATCTTTGCGTAAGAGTGCTAATGCTTCTGCAAAGTTATTGGTATTTGAACAGACTAAAGGAAAGGTTTGCGAATATACGCTGAAATTAAACTAGTTTTTTACAACAATCTATCGAAAAGCCCACTCCTTTAGGTGTGGGATGGATAGCGTATATATATTTATGTGTATGTATGTATTGATTTTATACACATATTGAGTTATTTTGTTTCAACTGCTGGTAATGTATGTAGCGAAACGATTAAGAAATATGTAGAAAATCAAAAGAAACGATATTAAACGGAGAATATATTATTAGGAAGGTGGTGAATACAATGGCAAATTTTATAGTTCAATTTCCTCTTAAAACAGAAAAATATCAAGAAGATATTTTAGATAAACGTTTTGAAATTGGCAGACAGATTTATAATTCCTTAGTAAATGTGACACAAAAGCGGTATAAGGAAATGATTAAGACTACAAAATATAGAAATCTTATGTCGAAACTATCAGGAGATAAAAAGAAAGATAAACTTATTTGGAAAGAAATTTCTGAAATAAGAAAACAATATGGTATGTCAGAGTATTCATTTCATGCAGATGTAAAGAAAATGCAAAAACATTTTTCTGATAATATAGATGCTTTTACTTCACAGAAAATAGCTACTAATTTATGGAAAGCATATGATAAATTTTTCTATGAAAATGGAGAAAAGATACATTATAAAAAGTATGGTAATCTTAATTCCTTAGAAGGAAAATCTAATAAGACTGGCATACGTTTCAAAAATAATATGATTTTATGGAATGGATTAAAAATACCTGTAATCATTGACTATGATAACTATTATGAGTATCAAGCAATGCAATCAGATATTTCATATTGTCGTATTGTTAGAAAATATGTACGAAATAAATATAAGTATTATGTTCAAATCGTTTTCAAAGGAAATCCACCAGTTAAAATCGACACGAAAACAGGTGAAATAAAACATTGCATAGGACAAGGCAATGTTGGCATTGACATTGGCACTTCTACTATCGCTTATTCATCTTCTACTGATGTAAAGATATTAGAACTTGCAGATAATGTACAAAATATTGAGAATGAAAAACGAAGATTACTACGAAAAATGGATAGAAGTCGTAGAGCAACGAATCCTAATAATTACAATGAAGATGGTGCTATCAAGAAACAAGGTAGTAAGAAAGTAACTTGGAATAAATCAAATCATTATATCAAATATCAAAATGAATTAAAGGAATTAAATCGTAAACAAGCAGATGTAAGAAAATATCAACATGAATGCTTGGCTAATCAAATTATATCACTTGGCGATAATATCTATGTTGAAACAATGAATTTTTCAGGACTTGCTAAGAAATCTACAAAGACAGAAAAGAATGAACAAGGTAGATTTAAAAAGAAGAAACGATTTGGGAAGTCTATTGCTAACAGAGCACCTGCGATGTTATTAGAAATTATAGACAGAAAGCTATCTTATTATGATAAGCATTTAATTAAAATAGATACTTGGAGTGCTAAAGCAAGTCAATTTAATCATTTTGATGGAACTTATCAGAAGAAAACATTGTCTCAAAGATGGAACGATTTTTGTGGAATTAAGGTGCAAAGAGATTTGTATTCAGCTTTCTTAATAATGAATATAGCAAGTGATTTAAAGAGTTTTGATATTGATAAATGTAATGAACGATTTGAAAATTTCTATCAACTTCATAATTTGGAAGTAGATAGATTAACTGGACATAAAAATTTAAGTAGTATAGCAATTTAAAAGATAATATATAAAAGGTTTTGATACGAGCCTTATGCTATTGTTAAACAAGCGTTAGCGAGTTTGGTAGTGAAAGTCTTATAGAAACAGATTAGTCTTATATGCTTTCGAGTATATTTGGAAGTTTGTGTATATAAGAACCCAACGTGCTTTAGCCGTTGGAGTATCAGTACCCTATTGAGTTAAATTTAAAAAAAATAATTGTAAAGAACGAAAGGAAAATTAATTATGAAAAAGAATGATATTATTGCAGTATATGCAGAAAAGAACAATGTAACAAAGAAGGCAGCAACAGAAGTTGTTGGTTCAGTTATTGATATTATAAAGGACGGCATTTTGACAGAGGGTGTTGTTGATATTACTGGTTTTGTAAAGTTTACAAAGGTACATAGAGAAGCAAGAACAGGTAAAAACCCTCGTACAGGTGAAGCTATTGCTATATCAGCAAAGTATGCACCAAAGGCAGAATTCAAGAAAGCATTTAAAGATCAAATCAACGAATAATAGTGAGGTTAAACATATGAAGAATTACATAGTAGATGATATGGAAACTTTGGCAGATGATATTATATTTGAACTTGATCATCAGTCAAAAGTATTTAAGAATATATCGGTAATTGGACATTATGAAGATATTGAACCAATTATAAAAGAATTGGCTTGTTATGATGATGTTTACTTCATATCACTTGAGATAGGTTTGAGTGGCGTGGTTGAGTATGATGATGAATATATTTTATCTATCAACAACGAGTATGAGGTTTTCGTTGAACCGGCTAAGAGAAATGACAAATATTTCAATTATGATAGTGAGGTACTATATATTCTCAGTGATTGCTCGTCAAGACTAATTCATTGTAATTTGAATAAAAACGCAGAAGTTTATGAAGTGGATTATGCTGATGAAGTTGAAGAAGACTATGAAGATGAGTTGATTGATGATATTGATGACGGCAAGTATGTTGTTGTTAAATCAAATTTGAGTGATGATGAGATTAGAGACTTACTTGGTAGAGCAAGAGATAATCTTAATCATATGGATGAATGTTTTGCGGAAATGGACAGAATTCGTGAAATATTCGGTTGGTGAACTATATGAATTGTGAGAGTGTGTGAGAAATTGCACACTCTTTTTCTATGGGTAAAATGGTTTCTTTGTCGAGGTTCAATTCCTTGATTGCTCGAAATGTTATGTTTTTCGTTTATGAAACGGAGAATATGAAAGTAGGTCGTCATTCAATTAGATTGACGATTAATTACGTATTTAGAATAGGGCAAGTCGGAGTAGCTACCGATTTGTATAGAGTTCCTACCACTCTTCCCTATTCTATATATTATCAAATGGTAGCAAGAAAGGTAGGATATTTTATGGGATTGATAAATGAAGAAGTTGAAATAGAATTAAATAATAGACTAATCACGCATTATGAAGGACTTGGCTATATAATGCCAAGAATAAAAAAGAACTATAAATGGGTAATTCCACAAGGAACTACAATAAAAGTAAAAGCAAAAGATTTACCAAAATCATCTAATGTATATGTTAATGTAAAATGCGATTGTCCTAATTGTAACAATATTAAGAGTATTCAATATTCAAAATACAGAAAAAATGTTGAAAGAAATGGCATGTATTTATGTACATGTGATGTTCAACATCGTGATTATGCTAGTGGGTTAACAAAAGAACATATTATTGATTCACTAAAAAATTTTTATGATAAAAATAATAGATTTCCTAAAAATAATGAATATACAATTGAAAACGGCTTTTCATTTACATATAGCACAATGTTGGATAGATTTAGAAGATACGGCACAACATTAAATGATGAGTTGGCGAAGATAAATTGTTATGAATTATCAGTTCCTAATGTAAATTATTATGATCAATATATTGAAGGATTAAGAAAAGCAATTCACGAAAATCCGCAAATTGGGAACAATTTGTATCTTCTGTCTCAGGGCGATAATTGTAAAAAATACAAATTGCCAAATATACGATGGTTTGTAAATAATTGTCCTGATAAAACTGTTAATAATATTGACACGTTTAAAGAATGGGCTGGACTTTACACAAGACACATGACAAAAGAGCAATGTACTGCAATAATATTAGATATGGCAAAGAAATACGATAGACCTCTTATGTATGATGATTTTAGAGGTTATAAGTATGGACAAGTAAGCATTCAAATGATACGTAATATTTGGGGTTCTTTAAATAAAATGAAACAGGATTTAGGATTGGAAATAAATATAGATTCAATGATAGATAAACAATTATCGAAAGAAGATTTTGATGACATGATTGCCACTATATGCGATTTTATTAGGAGTGATGGAAGAAATTTTATTACAACTAGAGAAATCAATGCTCACTCTAATTGGAGTAATTATAACACTTTAGAAAAATATGCAAAGAAGTATTACTCTAAACAATTATCAGAAATATTTGAACAATATAACATTTCATTTGGGAAGCAAGGATGTGGGATAAATTTCACCTTTTCAGACAATGAACATGTTACGAGTCAATTTGAATATATGTTTTCTAAATATTTAAAAGAAAAGGGACTAAAATACAATATTGATTATTTTAGGGATGTAAAGTATTCGACATTTATCCCAAATTACAAAGGCAATATGAACTGTGATTATGTCATACACATAGACGGGAAAATAATTTACATAGAGATTGCAGGTATTTTAAGTGAATATAAAACTTGGTTTTATGCTAACAAAGCTATATCTCGAAGTAAATCAAAAGAAAGATATAGACAAAAATTATTTAAAAAAGAATTTTTATTAAAATCTAATAATCTTATCTATTTTATTTTATTTCCATGTGATTTAACTAGAGAGAATTTTGAAAATATATTGACCAATCCGTCTTTGGAGTTAAAAAAGAAAATCGAACATTTCTATCAGAATAATATTGATTGGGTTAAAATCAGAAATACAACCGGGGAATTGGACTATTCTAAACAATTTCTAAGAAATGCATATGTCAAAAAGAAAATTAGTTAAACTTGTTGTTTTAATTTAGGAAGGAAGTGATTTTTATGGATGGTAAACCTGCGAATAGATCAGAAGAAATAACTGATGAAGAATGGCTAACAGTAAATGAGTTCAATCGAGATATGGTAGAAGATTATCTTAACAATCAAGTGCATCTTTCGCCTAAAAGTTTAATTGCCTATCGTAGTGCATTGAGGATATTTTTCGTTTGGGTGAAGAACAATTTACATGATAAAAATTGTACAGAAATTCGTAAGAAAGAGTTTTTAAGATATTTAAATTGGCTCGCTGTTAGAGGATTTTCAGAATCGGGAATAAAGTTTAAAAAGTCATCGGTGAGTGCTTTTAATAAATTTATTGAAAATTTTTACGAAGACGATTATCCGCAATTTCGCAATTATGTTACTTCCGAGATGCAAATTCCCAAAACAGGAAGGGTTTATACAAAAGAGCCATTAACTCCAGAGGAAATAGAACACTTGTGTAAAGTTTTAGAAGAACGTGAAGAATGGCAAAAGCTTGCGTATGTAAAATTTACATATTCAACAGGTTGTAGACGAGCAGAATCAAGACAATTATTAAAGGAAGTTGTAAATTACACACCTAAAAGAAAAATGGTTACAATCATTGATGAAAACGGAAAAGAACAAGAGGTTGAATCAGTGTCGTATAAAACACATGAAATTCGTTGCAAGGGACGTAGTTCTGTTGGAAAAGTTCGTCATCTTCAGTTTGGACAAGATGTTATGGATACTTTAAAGAAATGGCTTGAGATTCGTGGAGAAGATGATTGTCCTTATATGTTTGTTATTAAACAAAAGAATGGTGAAACTCATCAAGTCGGAGAAGGAACATTTAACGATTGGTGTATCGGCGAAATTTCAGAAATTGTAGGGCGTAGATGTACGCCGCATAACTTCCGTCGAAGTAGAGCGACCAATCTTGTTTGTCATGATCACAGAAGTTTAGAAACGGCACAAAAGTTATTGGGACACGAAAGTAGTGAAACAACTCAAATATATGTAATCCGAGAAGATTCTGATGATGCCGATGAGGCATTTATTTAACAAACAATAAATCAACAAAGAAAGAGTAGGTACCCCCCTGCTCTTTTGTCATATAGGAAGAAAAGCAATTATGTAGGTGCAAATCCTGCACTTCCTCAAAATATGTTAAAGGAGCTGTTAATTATGGCAGTAAAAAAGACTGAGCAACCAGTAAAATTAACGGCTGCTCAAGCAAGAGAAAAAGTTAAAGAGTTAGAAGAAAAAATAGAGAAATATGATTCTACTGCATTTTGTTTAATGTGTAAAAAACATAAAAATAGAGAAACTCATTTCTATGTGAATACAGATCCGATGTATGGTGAAACTACTTGCACTCCTATATGTCGAGAATGTGCGAGAAAAATAGCATTGAGAGTAGATAAAAATGGAGAAGAACATGAACCGACTAAGGAAAGTGTAATTTTGGCATTGAAATATTTGCAAAAACCATTTTTAAATACTGTATGGAACGCAAGTGTGCAGGAATCTGAAAATTTAATAGCCGGAAAGGTAAAACATAATGCATGGTCGGCTTATATTAAAAATATTCAAATGGTAAATTATCTTGGTTTGACATTTTTTGATTCGGACTTTTATAAAGAAAAAATCGTTTATGATGATGAAAAAACTGAAGTAAATATCATAAATGAGCATTTGGGGCAAGACGTTTATGAAGATTGTCAAAAGAATAAAGAGGATGTTAAACGTCTTCTTAATTATGATCCATTTGAACAAGAGGCTATTGAAGATCAACCTTTTTTATATTCGCAATTATTAGGATTATTGGATTCTAGTGAAGATGCTAATGACGATATGATGAGAACTTCATCTGCAATTTCAATAGTTAGAGGCTTTCTTCAGCAGTCAAAGATAGATGATACGGTTGCTAAATTAATGTCTGATATAAACAATATTGAAAAAAATTCAGCAACAATTAAAACTCTACAAGATAGTAAAAGCAAAATTACATCTATTATTACGAACTTGGCTCAAGATAGTTGTATTTCATTGAAATATAATAAGAATGCAAAAAAGGGTGAAAATACTTGGACAGGTAAATTGAAAAAAATTAAAGATCTCGATTTAAGAGAAGGAAGAATAAATGGATATAATATAGATACTTGTAAAGGTATGCAACAAGTTGCTGATATTAGTATGTCTGCTATTTTAAAAGCTTTGAACAACGATGAATCTGAATGGGCGGATATGGTAGCAGAGCAAAGAAAAAAACTAAGTGCATTAACTGAGGAGAATGATGGGTTGCGTGAAGCTTTTCGTATTTTATTACAAGAAAATTTAGATTTGCGAGATACAATGCAAGATAAAAATTTATTGAAAGATGCTAATTTATGCGACCTCGATAACATTGTTAATACATATGTATTAGGGAGGAAAAAGGAAAATGAAGAAGAAAATACTACCTGAGTTTCGATATGACAGGGATACTATTGAAAAATATGAGGAAGAATTATATGGAACAGTTTAAATATCCAGTTGTATATAATGATGAAATTGCAAATAGATGTATATATGGTGCTTCATTTGTTCGAGAACTTTTGGGAATAGAAAATCACACAAAAATATATCATAAGGATATTATATATCCTATGAGTTCTCGAAAGGTGGAAGGTTTTCAAAGGATTGCCGAAGAAAAAAATTATTATCAAGAAAACCCCGTTAAGTTTATAAAAGATTTTTTTAATATACAGCTGTTAGATTCTCAAGCATATTTAATGCAAATGTCATGGGCTACTCCCCAAGTTATGATATGTGCATCTCGTGCATATGGTAAAAGTTTTTGGATTGTTTTATTTGCAATGGCAAAACAAATGTTAGCTATTCAACCTTGGAACTGTTATATTGCTTCCGGTAGCAGTCAACAATCAGCTACAACTTTTAAAAAATTAGAGGATATTGCGAATGACAGAATAGCTTCATTAATAAATTCTTCTGGATATATTTTCAAAAATGAAGTAGAAGTTCCAAATGCAAGTGGCGATGGTTTTTCACACAATCCAAGTGGTTTTACATATAGTTTACATAATGGTTCGTTCTCCAGAACGCTTTCGTCGAATATCGATCGTAATAGGGGCGCTCGAGCCTCATGTGTTATTTTTGACGAAAGTGCTTTTTTGTCTCAAGATTTACTTTCTGTTTATAAGGCTTTTTGTGCCACAAAAAACGAATTTGCTACTGGTTTTGATAAAGATGGAAATATGATAGACCAAACAAGATTATTAGCCATTCCTAAACCTATTCCTAATCAATTAGTTTATGTTTCATCTGCTTCTTCTACAGACACTCCCTTTTATACAATGTATCGTGATTTTAGCAAACAAATGATTATGGGAAATAAAGATTATTTTGTAGCCCAAATTGATTGCGATTTAGTTATGAAACCTACTATTATGAATATCCCCACTACACCTGCTCTTACACGAGAAATGATAGAGTCTGACATGCGTTCTAATCCCGAAAAAGCACGTAGAGAGTATTATTGTGAATTTACAACTGACGCAGGTTCGGATGCAATTATAAGACGTGGAGTTATTACTCGCAATGAACGAGTATACAAACCATTACTTTATAATGATACGGGTGATAAGAAATTTGTAATTGCATATGACCCAGCCAGATCACGAGATAACTCGGTCATTCTTGTTGGAGAAATATACGATTCTAAATTGCCAGATGGCTCAACTGAAAAGAAAATGCGTTTAGTAAATTGTATGAATCTTATTGATGTTGGTAAAAAGATTAAGTCGCCAATGCAAACACAAGATCAAATAAAATACTTAAAAAAAGTCATATTGGATTATAACGGTGGTGTAGATGGATATGGTAATATTATTGGTGTTTATATTGATGCCGGTTCAGGTGGTAGTGGCGTAAATATTGCCGATTATTTAATGGAGGATTGGGTCGATTCGGCAGGAATAACACATAGAGGACTTATAGATAAAGAATATTCTTCTGAATATGTAAGTAAGTTTCCCAATGCTGTAAATAAGATACATCTTATAAATCCAGCCGGTTATAAATCTGAAATGTATGAAGCAATGATTGAATTAATGAATCAAGATAAAATTACATTTACTGCACCATATGATAATAAAGATTATTTAACAGTTTTTGATATTGATGAAGACGTTTTAAACAAAGCAAAGGAAGATATAAAAAAACAACTTAAAGAAAAAAATCTTCCACAAGATGAATATGACCAGCAATTCCAAAAAGAACTGGACAAGATTCAATCAGTAAATACAAAAACAATTAAATTGGATTGGCAAGATAGGATTGCTTTGGCAAACTTGGATAGCCTAAAAGAAGAAATTGTGAATATGGTGCGTAAACCGAGAGAGTCTGGCAAGGATTCATTTATGTTAACTCCCGAAAAGGAAAACAAACTTCACGACGATAGAAGTTACACTTGTGCTCTTGCATCTTATGCTCTTATGTGTGAGCGAAGAAAAAATATAACGCAAAGAAAACGACCGAAAACAGGAAATCTTGTAGATATGCTTCCTATTAGGAAAGCGAAAAGATTTTCTTCAATATAAGAAAGGGTGAGTTTTATTGAAGAATAATGAAGAGGTGAATAACTCACCTAATAAAAAACAACCAACTATTGCAGAAATGAAAGAGTTTTATGAAAAAAATAAAAAACGTTTAGAAAAATTTGACAAAAGCATGGATGCTTTAAAACGTTTAAGGAATGAAAATAAAAATACCAAACTTAGAACAATAAATAACTATTCAAAAGAATCAGTTAAGACATATATAAAAAATGTTAGTTCAAATGAGGCAAATCTACGTAATTTATCACGTTATTTATTTTATCGTTCAGAAATTTATTACAGATTATGTAAGTATTATGCAAATCAAATAGACACAAGCATTCATTCTGTTATCCCTAATTATAGTTTAGTTGAAGATAATGACAAAGATAGTATTTTACAATCATATGAAGCAACATTAAATGTGTTGGATGATATGCACATACAATATGAGGTTTTTAAATCAGCAGTTGTAAATATGCGAGAAGATGTGTTTTATGCTTGCTCGTATTATACAGAAGGCGAAGGTATGTTTTGGCTTCCACTAGATGCAGATTATTGTAAAATCAATGGAGTATTTACCGATGGTTCATATTCATTTGCCATGGATATGTCTTACTTCAGAAAAAATGCTGATTTGCTAGAGTATTATGGTGAACCATTTACTTCATTATATAAAGCATATGAAAGTTCGGGCGACAAATATCAACAAATGCCTGAAGAATATGCAGTATGTACTAAATTCAGGTCGGAGGATTGGGAGACTGTTGTTCCCCCATTTACTCCGATTTTCTTGAGTTTAATTGACTTAATGGATATGGCTGATTATCAAGCAGTTCAAGAAGCTGCAAATATATACAAGTTAGTATGGCTTGAGATGAAAACTATGGGTAATGACGAACCAGATAACTGGAGTGTTGACCCAGAAATAATGATTGAGTATTTTAACAAAATGATAAATGATGCCATTCCCGACTATATTTCAGCGGCTATTGTACCAGGTGAATTACATGAAATTAGTTTTCCTGATAGTGGTGCGGATAGTGATGTTACAAAAGTTGAAAAGGCAACAAAAGAAATTTTGAATAGTGCCGGAGGTGCTCAGATATTAAATCTAAATTCCGCATCAAATTCAACTGCTTTCAAATATGGTGTAGCGGCAGATACGGAATTTATTATGTCCCCTATTATTCCACAAATTGAAGCTATTATAAATAGACTGCTTCGTTTTTATGTTGGCGAAGACCATTGTAAAGTAAAATTTTTTGAAGTTGGTATTTTTCAAAAAGAAGATTTCAGAAAATCTTTATTGGAATCGGCACAGTATGGATTACCAACAAAGTTAATGGTAAACTCTTTAAATGGGTTTTCGGAAAAAGAAACAATGGCTTTGAATTTCTTAGAAGAAGATATTTTGTCTGTTTCAACGAAATTCCAACCGTTAAGTAGTTCTTATACGCAAAGTGGAGATGGTTCAAATACCAAAGATGAATCCGATTTAACAGATGCAGGATTACGAACTCGTGACAAAGACCTAAACAATAAATAAGGCGGTGATGTCAATGGGCAAAAAATTTATTAAAGTTTCTGATGTTGAAACAGCAAATTTATTAACGAAATTGGGGTTTCAACTGATAGATAAAACAAGCGGAATATATACATTTCTTAATAATACAACAACAAAATTTTCAAACGACATAGACAAAAGTAAAGTTCAATATAGCAATGTATTGTTCATATAATACTCCCCCTTTTGTGAGGAGTTACATTCTTAAAGAAAGGAGGAGTTAGATGGCAAAGAAATTATTGTTTTTGGAGGATTTGTATGAGTTCTACATCAATAAGAAAGAAGATATTCGTTTTTCATCAATAGAAAATGATAATTCCCCTATTGTAGTTCAAACTCATGGAAATCTAAATTTTGAAAAGAATACTGTATCTGATGGACTAATGCCTGTTGTATTGCAAGCATGCCATACTCAAAAGAATATTAATGGATCAAATATTAATGATGATGTTATGGAAGATGCATTGCCGAGTTTTTGTAATCGTCCGATTTTAGGATATATACATACGGTTAATGGACAACCTGAATTTTACACACATAATCTTCATTTAGATGATGATGGTAATGTTGTTTATGATGAAGTGCCGTTAGGTATCATTCCCGAATCTTGTAACGCAAAAATAGTATATGACGAAGAAAAGCAGAAAAAGTATGTTAATATTAAAGGTTACATATTTGAAGAATATAGTAAAGCTGCTGAAATTCTTAAAAGAGAAAATGAATGTTCCGTTTCAGTAGAATTAGCGATTGAAGAATTAAGCTTTAATGCTAAAGAAAATATTTTGAATATTGAAAAGTTTCATTTTAACGGAGTTACTATTTTAGGTAAAACAGAAGACGGTGATGTGGTAAGACCCGGAATGGTAGGTTCTAATATAAAGATTGGCGATTTTAGTCAAGATACTAATAGCATTTTTGAGAATTATGAAAATAAATTAGATTCACTTCGTGAAAGACTTGATGAAATTATTTCACATTTTGAAAAGAATGATAAGAAAGGAGGAATGCAAATGAGCAAGTTTGAAGAATTATTAAAGAAGTATGATAAAACAGTAGATGATATTGATTTTGATTATGAAAGTTTGTCTGACGAAGAACTTGAAGTAGCTTTTCAGAAGGCTTTTGATGGTAATTCTGATACAGATAATGTAACTAATGAAGACAATAAATTCACAAAAACTTTTGAGCTTTCCCACGATGATATTCGTTGTGCTTTGTATAATCTTTTGATTCCTTTTGAAGAATCTGATAATGCAGACTATTGGATTTCAGATGTTTATGATACATATTTTATTTATGAAGACTGGAATAATCATATATATGGTCAGAAATATGATGTAGATGGTGATAATGTTGCTTTTGACGGTGAAAGATACAACTTGCATCGTGAATTTTTGACTGACAGTGAATTTGCAGAGTTACAGTCTATGCGTTCAAATTATGCAGCGTTGGTAGACTTTAAAAATGAAACCGAAGCCAAAGAACTTCATTCTCAAAGAGAAGAAGTATTGGCTGACAAGGCATATGAAATCATTTCCGCAAAAGACGATGAGGGTAATTTTATCAATGAACCTTTTGCAAAACTATATGAAAATATGGACAAGTATTCTCCTGAAGACCTTATAAAAGAAGTTAAAATTCTTGTTGGAGAATATGCTTTGCAAGGCGGAGATGTTGAAACAAAAGTAGAAAAGAAATCTGCTGTCAAACATTTTTCTAATCCAAATGGTAATGAAAAAAAGACAAGTAAATATGGTACATTAAAATTCAAATAATATTCGCTCTCTCGAATTGACATGCACTTGCGTATCCGTTCGAGGGTGTTTTTTTTATGTAAAAATTAAGAGGAGGAAATAAAAATGGCAAACATGAGCATTAAATATGAGATTGCAAAACATGCCACTGCAAACCCATCAAATGTATTGTCTGGTGGTACATACGGCGGTCATATGTTTTCAATCCTTTTGGGCAGCGACACAGACAATGGTAATTTGATAGCCGTTGGAGATTGGGATAGTCTTGACCTATTTAAGGAGGCTGCTGTTACTAAATTTGAAGGAAAGATTGTAGAGAAGATGGGTAATGGTAATTATCTTGTATTGGTTACCGACCCTGGTGATGCAGTTTTGGTATATCAAGTTCCAGTAGGTGCAGAAGAATGGACAAATGAATGGAAGAAAGAAAGTAACCTATATAACAAGACTGGTGATATAGTTCGTTGTTATGGTTTGGTGAAGTATGATCGCTTTGAAGTTTCTGCTGAAGGCTTCAACGGTACACCAGAAGTTGGTTCTTCGATTACAGGCGTAGCTAATAAGAAGCTAACAGTAGCCTAATAAAAGCAAAGGAGGTTAAATAAATGCGAATTTCAGATAATTTAACAAGAGTATTTTCAAAGCCTGAAAATGATTATGAAGGTTTTAAAAGCTTTTTGTATGACTATACACATGGTATCCAGATATTTGATGAAGATGGTAATAAGGTAAGTTCTGCACAAGCAAATGAAAAAATTAATAAAGTTTGTTTGGATATTCTCGGCTTTGACGAAGGTTACAAACCAACAAGAAGAGATATAAAGAGAGCCATGAGAAGAAATGGTATTGAACTTATGGAAGTTCTTGAGGAAGCTGTCGATTTCAAGGTTACAACAGGTTTTCAGGATAATGAATTCTTCAATGATTTTGTTGAAAGCAAGAACATTGCCAATGGTGATAAAAATGAATATTGGGTTAAGAACAACGATGTTATTCTTACTGTTGCTAAGGTTTCGGGTGACCACCATGACCTTTCATTACAGAAATTGGCGGAAGGACAAAGTTTTTCTGTTCAAACTTCTAATTATGCAATAAAAGTCGGAATGGATATTGATGTTTATCTTACTGGTAGAAAAGATTGGTCTGAATTTGTTGATGCAATTTCAATTGCTTTCCAAGAAAAAATTCAGAATGATATGTTTACTGCTTTTGTAGAAGCAGATAATAAGCTACCGGCACAAGATAAGTTTGTAATTACAGATGATTTGACTAAGGAAAATAAGAGCAAGTTTGATGAACTAATTGAAGATGTTGAAGGTGCAAATGGTGGCGCATCTGCCGTTATTCTTGGTTTAAAGTCGGATCTACAAAAGCTTGAAAGACTTCAAGATGTAGATTGGATTGCTGATAGTCAGAAAGAAGAAAGAGCAAGACTAGGTAGACTTGGTTCATATGGTGTTAATACACTTGTAGAAATTCCACAAAGATTTGTAAAGAACGATGTTACAAAGAAACTTATTAAGCCAGGTAAATTGTATATTATGCCTAACGTTGATAATAAATTTGTTAAGTTCACTGATGTTGGTGAAACGGAAATTAGAGAAGAGAGTGAAAAGGGTGACCGAAACGATGACTTCCAGACATATGAAGTTCAACGTGAAATGGGTATTGCTGTAATTTTGGACAAGTACCATGGTGTCTTTAATATTGCAAATTAATACATATGGACAGAGTAAAAGGAGATTTGATTAATGGCATATACAAAAAAAGTTGTTACGGAAAAGAAAACAGAAGAAACTGCTGACCAATCAGTTGACACTGAAACAACCAAAGATGTTGAAGAAAAAACAGAGGAAAAGGTTACTGAAAAAAAGAAAAGAGTTTTCAAAGACTCTGACCCTATTCTATGTATGTCTATAACACCTGGTCAACTTGGTATGTTTGGTTTAAAGACAAATATTCATTATAGTTGGGTTGCTCGTGGAGATGAAACAGAAGTAGAATATCAAGATTTGGTTGCTGCTATTCGCTCAGGAAAAAAGCATATTACTGAACCATATTTCATCATCAAAGATGATGATTTCTTGGAGGCTTTTCCTAATGTAAAAAAATTATATGGGGACATGTATTCTATTAAGGATTTAAGAAGTGTAATTACTGATTTGGACGCAAACAGTATGAAATTGACAATCAATTCATTACCTTCGGGAGCAAAGGAATCTATCAAGAATATAGTTTCATCAATGATTATGAATGGTCAGATAGATAGTGTTTCAAAGATAAAAACTTTAGACGAAATATACGATACAAAGTTTATGACAATGACTGAATTGTATGGAGATTAAGGAGGTGCGAGATGACATCTTCTTATGAAGATATATATTCTCGTTTCCTACAAAAATGCACAGATTATGATTTTATAGAATTAGACGAAGAAACTGTTTATGACAATATGGAAGGGTGGTTACATTCAGTTGCCTCCCTCCCCTATGTTCGTGTTAAATTTAAAACATTTAGTCTTAATGATGAAGTGTTAAAAATGAATTGGGAGTTAAAAAATTCTATAGACGATAATTCTGACGAATTATTTGTCATTGAAGTATTTGCACAAGGAATGATTATTCAATGGTTAGAGCCTAAAGTAAAATCAATTCTAAATGTAAAACAATTTTTTGGTGGTAAAGAAGAAAAATTTTATTCCCAAGCAAATCATTTAAATGAATTACGTTCATTGTTGTCAGACGCTAATATATCTTTAAGAAAACTTCTTAGAGACCACGGATATATTATTAATTCATATATAAGCGAGGAATAGTGTCATGAAACATAAATACGGTTATTTTTCACAACGACAAATAGATTTAACAAAACAGTCTATTCGTAAATCTATATTTTTCTTATTATTATGTGCAGATCCAAATACGAAACAAGAATATCAATACATAAATGTTAATGAGGCTTTTGTCAACTTATTGAATAGGTTAGGTGGATTAAATAAGCTTTTATATGAGCCGTCAGAACTTGTAACAATTATGAGTTTACTTGAACAGGCTTTGTCTCTATATGATGAAAAAGATTTTAATTTTAAATTGTATAGAAAGCTTTTACTGGATGCCGGCTCAGAAGCTTTGAAAATCAAGGGCGGTGATTAAGTGCTGTCTTTAGACTTATATAAAAGAACTCATTTGCGTAATGGTGTTCTTACAAACGGGCAAGTCCGAAAGCGTCAGTCGGACATGATTGAAGAACAGACTTGGTTTGAAGATATACAAAGTAGAAAATGCTATATTTATGATTATTTCCATGATGATAATAATCATTTAAACCAAGGTATGGACTATTCTTCAACTTCTAAGACACCTATAGACGCAAAATTCATTGTTACTCAATATGGAACATTGTCAAAAGACCAAGTTGAGTATCATTTACAACTTCGTCCGAATCAGAAATTAAAATTTAATGAGGGTGACGATTTATATTATTATGAAGAAAATTTTACAAATAAATATGGAGCAACCTTCCCTATTGGTTTGTATTGTGATATTCCTGATGATAACGGAGTATATCACAAATGGCTTATTTGTTCAAAAGAAGTCGGAAATCAATTCATAAAATATAGTATCTTACCTTGTAATTATTATTTTCATTGGATTGAAGTTCAAAATAATAAACGCATTAAACGCAAAATGTGGGGCGTTACAAGAAATCAAAATTCATATAATAGTGGATTGTGGTCTAACTATGTCTATACTACTATTGAAAATCAGAATATGGCTTGGTTGCCTATGAACAGTATAACCGAGAAATTATATTATACTCATTCTGATGATAAAAATAGTAATCAACGCATAGTAATGAGTGCTCCGATTGATGTTCCGATTGTTTGGAAAATCAGTAAAGTTGAAACTACTCAACCTTTTGGTCTTCAAAAACTTACATTGTATCAAGATGTTTGGAAACCTTTTGCTGATTATATAGATAAAGAAGACAAAGATGACATTTTTGCAATGTATGCAGACTATTATTCAACCAACATTGAACCAGAGACTACTGAAGATAACAGTTCAAATAAAATTCAAATTTCATGTAATACCAACACTATTAAAGCAGGTGGTAGTTATAAACTTTTAAAAGTTGCTATTTTTGATAGTTCGGGTACTGATATAACGAATAAATATTTGGACAAATTCTCAATAGATTGTTGGAGATGTTATTTGAATGATGAAGATATAACAAATTCGGATTTAATTACTTGGCTTGAACAACCAAGTAAAAATCATATAAAAATAAAATTCTCTAATGATAGAACTTATCTTGCTGATAAATTAAATATTGAATGCAATATTGAAAAATTGGTAGGTAAGATTCAATTAGAGATTATTGCATTATAAGGAGGACAAATGGCAGAACAAATACTTACTCAAAAAGAATTAATTGTAGAATTAGCCAATTATGCTTGTACTCCTGACTACGATAACATAAGATTTAAAGAAAAAATAAAACAAAAGCTGTTGAATAACGTTGCTTTGCTATATGCATTACATGATGTAAATAAAGAAAGCGAATTATTCGAAAATGGAAATATAAATTATGACGGTGATTGGAGTCTATATTTTGGAGATAACATTCGTCCCTATTTATTTATTCCAGAATCTCAATCTGAATCTAAGAATTTTTTGTGTTATGATGTGAGTTTTTCTGAAACGCCGAAGTATAACGGTATTGAAAAATATTGCAATGTCGTATTTACGGTTTTGTGTAATAACAAAGATGCTATTGATAAAAATACAGGCATTCCTCGCCATGATTTAATCGGTGGTATTTTATGTAGGCATTTTAATTGGTCGAATATCTTCGGTAATCAATGCAAACTCGTCAAAGACCAAAGTTCAGTCACTGACACAAACTTCATTACTCGAACTCTTATTTTTGAATTTACTACAACAAATTCAATCACTCATACTGTTAATAATACTACAAGAATTATTAATAACGAGGTTTATACATAATGGGTAAACAAACTGAGTTTCAGTATGATGAGTTACAAATGTTTTTTGGCGATGATTATAAAGTAAGTGATTATATTACTATACATCAACCAACTGTCGGTGAGATTATGGCGTTTGGTGAAAGAAGATATTATTCTATGCTAACTCAATTATGTGCAATTCCAAGTGATATGAAAAGTACATTATGGGATGTGCTTGAGGTTGACTGGAATAAGATGTCTGATTTTGAGTTATTTGCATTTAATTGTCATTCTTTAAGACCGCAAGATACATCAATTATATTAGGTGATTTAGACCTTTCTACATACACACATTCAGTAAAAGATAAAGAAAATGATGAATTTGCATTACTACAGTGCAGTCAAGCTGACGAAAATTCCCCACCCGAAATAACCGGTATAATTACTGAAAGTGATTATTATAATATGGTGGGTTATTTGCGAAAATTGCACGGATTCACAATAAAGCGAGAAAAGGCAAGGAATCGTATTACTCGTGATGTTATGATTGAAGAAGACAGACAAAAAATAGAACTTAGTAAAAATAAATCTTATGTTTCACAACTCAAAAACTTAATATCTGCAATGTTGACGTATCCTGGTTTTAAATATAAAAAATCAGAATTACGAGAATGTGGCATATATGAGTTTATGGACGCTGTTCAACGTTCACAGATATATGTGTCTACAGATGCTTTACTTCATGGAATGTATAGCGGAATGATAGATACAAAGAAAATAAATAAAAAACAATTTAATTGGATGAGAGACGTGTCATAACGTCTTTTTTTATTGCAAATTTTTAGGAGGTAAATTATGGCTATTCAATTTGAAGATTTAATTATTGACCGCCCACTACAAGGTATATTTGAAAATTCACTTGGTGACATTATTGGCGGTGTTAATCAGCTACAAAATGTTTCTATTGAAACAACATCAGAAACAAAAGATAAAACAGATGCTGTTGGTGCTCTAATTATGAGATTCTTTACATCAAAGTCTGTTGAAATATCTGCTGAAAATGCAGTATTCTCAACATCTCTTGCAGCTCTTCAGTTTGGTCAAGATAGAGAAATTGCATCAAACAGCAATAAGATTCTTATGCCGAGAATTTTTACAATCAATACTGATACTATTGCTCTTACAGGTACAAATAAGGAATATCAGCTTCCTGACGTACCGGCTGGCGGTGTTGTTCATATTAACGGACTAACAAATACAGGTGTTCCTGATCCAAACAAGAAGTATAAGATGAACACAGCTGCATCTGAAACAGAATTTACACTTTCAGAAAAGAAGCTTACTCTTCCGACTGATATTACAGGTAAAATTCAAATTAAGTATGATAGAGAAGTTGAAAGCGGTATCAAGCTTACTCAAGCTGCTGACAAGTTCCCTAAGACATGTAAGTTTACTCTTTCGGTTCTTGTTGCAGACCCTTGTGACAAGGAGACACTTCGCCATGCTTATATTGTGTTCCCTTCATTCCAAATGTCACCAGATAATACAATCAGCCTAAACACTGAAGATGCTCAATCATTCTCAGGTTCGGCTCAAAAGGATTATTGTGGTGCTAATGGTGAAATGTTTACAATATATCTATCAGAGGATGATATTGAAGAAAACTAATTAAAACGTATGTATAGAGGGTGGGTTTCTACCCTCTATATTACTTTAGAAAGGAGATTTTCAATGGCAAACAGAGTTTGTGTTTTGTGCGGTGCAAAATATGATTACTGTCCAAATTGTGATGCAGACAAGGGTAAGCCTATATGGATGACTTGTTGGGATAAAGCAGAATGTCATGATATTTGGGTAACTAAACTGTTACAATAAATATAAACAAATCTGTACAAATTTGTGCAGTAGTATAGATTTTATTAAGCAGAAAGCCCTTTGTATCGAGAAATCGGTGCAAACTCAGTGTTAATTGCTTTTAATCCCTAAAGCCTTACACCTAAACAGTAATCTGAAAGGATAAGCTGAATGGTACGAAAGTAGAAAAAACGTAAGGATAGCATATGGTGAAATAAAAGTGTCTCAGTGTTAATGATAGGACAGATAATTTCTGACGTGACACATTAAAAACGGACATCCTAAGTGCTTAAGCAATGGGTGTTTAGCAGCGAAAGCCCTAAGTCTTTTTATAAGATATGGGACACGTTCAACGACTATCTCCTTGAGGGAGAGTAAAACCACAAGCTAATGGTGGAAGAAAAATACTGCCCCACACTACCATGTGGGTGAAGATATAGTCTACGCTTATGTGAAAGCATAAGAGGTCTGTCGGCGACGATAAGACTGCTATAAGGTTGCGACTTATAGTGAATGAGATAAATATATACAAATTTAATTTATTTATATAAATCTATTGACAACAATATAAAATTATGATACCATAGATATATAAAAATAATATGGTGGTGAATTTTATGGAATTGTTAAGCATAGGTAAATTTGCTAAAACTGTAGGAGTAACTACGACAACATTAAGAAGAATGCATCAAAGTGGCGAGTTAATTCCTGCACATATTTCAAATGGTGGAACAAGGTATTATTCTACGGAACAATTAAAATTATTCCAATCAAGTAATAATGAAAGAATAGTTATTGGTTATTGTAGAGTAAGCACTCCATCACAAAAAGACGATTTAGAAACACAAGTACAAAATGTCAAATCATATATGTATGCTAAGGGATATAAATTTGACATTATAAAAGACATTGGTTCGGGTATAAATTATAAAAAGAAAGGTTTAAAAGAACTCATTAATAGGATAGAAAATAATGAAGTTTCTAAAGTTGTAATTTTATATAAAGATAGGTTGATTCGATTTGGATTTGAATTAATTGAATATTTGTGTGAAATTAATAACGTAGAAATAGAAGTTATAGACAATTCGGAATGTAGTAAAGAGAAAGAATTAACAGATGATTTAATTCAAGTTATTACAGTTTTTGCGAATAGATTGTATGGACAACATTCAAAGAAAACAAAACGACTTATTAATGAGGTGAGAAACAATGCTGATAACAAAGAAAATCAGACTTAAACCGACAACTGAACAGGAAATATTATTTCGTAAAAGTGCTGGTGTATCGAGATGGGCATACAACTTCTTTTTGGGTGAGAATAAACGAATATACAGAGAGTATATTGACAATGGAAAAGTTGGTAAGAAAAGCATTAGCGAAGGCGATGTTAGGAAATACATAAATAATGTATTAAAACCAACTACTCATTCTTGGCTCAAAGAAGTTGGAAGTAATGTAATGAAACAAGGTGTTAAAGATGCCAATCTTGCATTGCAAAGATATTTCAAAGACTTGTCCGGAAAGCCTAAATTTAAGTCTAAACATAAAGACAGACCGAGCTTTTATGTCAATTATGAAAGTCTTTCAAGAAAACAAGGTGGTTTTCAAGGAGAAAAAATAGGCTTTGTAAAAACATCGGAGTCGCTTCCTAAACTAAATAAAAATGAAAAATATTCAAATCCAAGAATAACGTTTGACGGAAAGTATTGGTATCTATCTGTTGGTTATGAAGCGAAAGAAAACACAGTGGAATTAACAGACGAAAGTTTAGGAATAGATTTAGGAGTTAAAGATTTAGCAATTTGTTCAAACGGAAAAGTTTATAAAAATATAAACAAAACTCAAAGAGTTAAAAATTTAGAGAAGAAACTAAAACGTGAACAGCGAAAATTATCAAGGAAGATTGAAAATAATATTCAATCATATAAATCAAATAGAAGCCCTGTATACAAAAGACCTTTGAAAGAATGTCAAAACGTTCAAAAACAAAATCGTCTAATACGAAACATACATAGAAAACTTGCAAATATTCGTCAAAACTATTTACATCAAACAACGACAGAGATAGTGAAAACCAAACCATCTCGAATAGTTATGGAAAGTTTAAATGTAAGTGAAATGATGAAAAATAAACATTTATCAAAAGCAATACAACAACAAAAATTTTATGAATTCAAAAGACAGATTGAATATAAGTCAAAACTAAATGGAATTGAATTTATTCAAGTTGATAAGTTTTATCCAAGTAGTAAAACTTGTAGTTGTTGTGGAAATATCAAGAAAGATTTAAAACTTTCGGACAGAATGTATAAATGTGATGTTTGTGGTCTGGTTATTGACCGAGATTACAATGCAAGTATAAATTTAGCAAATTATGAAGTTATATAAATTCACTTAAAAGAATTATATAACTATGTACCTATCGCTATTAGGGAATTTACGTCTATGGAGTGTCATAACAAATGAAAGTAGCTACGGCAAAATCAGACACGTTGAAGTAGAAAGTCTTAATCGTGAGATAAGACACAGTATAGATTTATATAGATTAGTTGTAATTTATATATATTTATCATAGCGGCGGTATTATCAGGTTACAATTCCCACGACAAAACTGCAAAAGATGTCGTAGATGTTTTGGATAAATATAATGTAACTGACTTCACTAAATATGGTGGTCAAATTGAAGCTGACTTAAAAGCCATAGTAAAAGAAGTTAAAGGTACAAAAACGACAAAAACAAAAAGTTCAAAGAATATAGCTACTATTGAAGAAAAAGCTGATGAAGTAGTTAAAGAAAATATTAAAGATAAAAAGATAGTGAATAGTGATTTAGAAACCAATATAGGGGCGTAGATTTCACTATCTACCCCCTATTTTTTACGCTTGAGAAAAAGGAGAAAATATGGAACTATATAACTCAATAACACAAAAAACATATGATCCAGAACAATGTGTATTTTTTGAAAATGCATTGCAAAGTAATGCTTATGTGTTTAGAGGAAATGCAGAATTAAAAGCAATTTTGGACTCAAAACAAAATCCAGGAAGATTTGTTTTTGTATTTTCAAAAGAAGACCATGCGAGATTGAAGAGAGCATGGAATAATCATGAATTATAATGGTGAGATAATTAAAATCTCACCTATGAAAATATCTCTACTAAACTTAGTTCAGCCGTTTAGCAGGGGTATTTTTTTTGAGAGCAAAAGGCTGAACTGCTCTCCCCTTGACCAAATTGTAAGGAGATTTTATGAAAGATACGATTTTAGTAGGTTTGGATACTTCCTCAACTAAAACAGGTTGGAGTTACTACGTTAATGGAAACTTTACCGACAGTGGAGTTTTAAATTTTAGTAAGCAAAAAAATAGTGGTATTCGTATGCAAGATATGGTTAATTCCATATACGAGAAATTATCTACTCTAAAAGTAGATATAGTGGCGATTGAAACTACGGCTGTTACGCGTAATGCATCGTCACAAAGAATGTTAACTATGATCTTAGGTGCTGTTTATGGTTGGTGTGTTAATAACAATGTTGAATTTGTTATGTTTAGACCGAGCGAATGGCGTGCTTTGATTAGCAAAGAGAAAAAAGGTCGTAAACGTGACGAATTAAAACAATGGAGTGTTCAAACGGTTGAAAAATTATTTAAGAAAAAAGTAAGTGATGACGAGGCAGATGCAATCTTAATCGCACAGGCTTTAGTCAATAAGTATGAATAAATGGAGGATTTTAGATATGGATAAGATTATTACAGTTAAAGAATTTGTAGACGGATATAAGAAGCAAACTGATGATGTAACTAATAAAAAAGAAAAGTACATAAAAAAGTTTGTTGGTAATAATTATGTGAACTACGCAACTAAATTATCTATTGCCGATCAAATAGTACAATTATCATCTACAAATCAAGTAGACGGTCAAGTTAATGGACAGATTAAGATAAACTCATCTTTACGTTACTTGCTATATGTGTTTAATTTGGTTGATTTGTATACGAATATAACAGTTGATTTTTCAAACATTCTTGAAGAATATGATTTGTTGGAAGAACAAGGCTTGGTTGATGAACTCATTCGACTTATGCCACAACGTGAAGTTACTTCTTTTGAAACAATTTTGAAAATGGTATTTGATGACTTCATTCAAAATAATTATGAGAATCATGCTTTTATTTCTAATCAAGTTCAAAGAATAGTGGATATTTTTACAGCTACTACTTCCCCATTAATTGAGAAGATAAAAGAAAAAGTTGAAAATATGACAGAGGAAGATATAGACAAGCTCGGAAATAAGGTTGAGAAAATTCTAAAAAAGATAAGCAGATAAATGGCTGAGAAAGGAGTGTAATTATACCGATGGCTATATCTTATATAAACAAAAAAGCATTAGAGAAAGATGTAGAAAAATATTTAAAAACTTTTGCAGAGGCATATGCTGATACAGCTGCAAATGAAATAACAAAGTTTGCACAACAAGCAATTCAAAGATTCTATGATCATTACACTCCAAAATATTATGACAGAACGGATGATTTAAAAAAGAACTCTTTTTCAAAGTATAAACATAATAATGGAAATCAATATTATGGAGGAGTAAGAATATCAACTTACAATATGAGTCCTTATGTTGTTGGTGGTTTAAATAATCGAAGATTCATTGACCCATTTTATATTGCTCGACCAGCTTGGGAAAAAGGCATTCACGGTAGTGAAAATGGAATTAATGGTCGATATTCGGCACATCGAGATGCAATTCCGCCACTAGAAGTATTGCAAAAAGAAGTTGATAAATTGCAGTTCCGAAAAAAAATTGAAAATATTGCTCGAAATGCAGCCAAAAAACAACAATATCAATTTTTGCGTTTTAAATAAGGAGGAGTTAGATGAAGACACGAGATATCGGCATAATATCATTAATGTCGAATTATGATAGTAAAAGTATTAAACAAGTAATAGATAAACTAGACAAACAAGTTAAATCTGAAGTTAACGGCAAATTTAATGCTATTGGTGATGAAATAAGAAAGCAATTTGAATCAGCAATGAATGTCGTTCAAAGACCTACTTTGAAAAATGCTAATATAACTAGTTACCTAACAGATCTAATAAAGAATATTATGGGTTCAGGTTCTCCTGCGGATATATCTGAATATATTACTGATTTTACAAATCGAATGGAAGCTTTGCATAAGATTGTTGCTTCAAGTGATTATAAAGATTTACTACGTCCATTAAGCGGAAATCAAATAGATAAATTATTGACTGAAGCTGATAAGATTGCAGAACTTCAACAAACTATAGCAAACAGAAATGCTAATCTTGTTAAAAATAGAGAACAGATAATTAAGGCGAATCCAGCAAAAACAAAGCCTAGTGAAATACTTAAATCTTACGTCAAAAAAGAGTCTGGTTATACTGTTGATAAGAATATTTCTTCGGAGCTGTCAGATTTTGCTTCGTTAAAGATTGGTAATTCAAGTGAAGATGTAAATAAACAGCTTCAAAACTATCAACTTTTGTTAAATGTTTTTGAAAAGTTAAATCTTGAAAAAAAGCATATGACAGATGGGTCAAAAGAATTAGTTGGTTATAATAATCAATTAGAAGATACTTACAATAAAATATTAAACATAGAGAAATCAATTCCCGAATTAAAAGAATTTAGAGAGTCTTTGGCACAAAGTGATTCTAAACAAGAATTTTTGGGTAGAGACCTTAAATATTATGAAAATGGAACTAAATGGGCGGCAGATTCTTATCTTAAATCTCAAGATCGTGCAGATAATAGCAAAATTAAAGATATTGTTCAAAGAGCGATTGATAAAGCTTGGGAATACAATAATAGTGCTGTCACTAATATTAATACAAAAAGAGAAAAAGCTGGGTTCAATAGCGGAAATGAACATAGTGGGAAAATAGGTTCTAGTGATAATAATGATAATGCTAGTAAGAGTGGATCGCCTAACTCCAATAATACAACAGTTGATATTAGCACGGAGTTGACCAAATCTCAACAAAGAATAGTCGATATTCTGAAAATGGATTACGATACTGCTTATGATAAGATGAGAGAGATACATAAGAAGTTTGCAGAATACGAAGATTATGAACCTACAAAAAAAGAACGTGAAGATTTTTTTGCGTTATATGACAGACTTAAAACTGAAGTCCCAGATACTAATATGTTAATTAATAATGGGAAGGATCGGATTGGTCTTGATGACACATACAACATGATAAGTATGTCATACCCAACTCTCAAAGAAAAACAATTAGCTGATATTCAAAAAGTAAAAGATGTGTTGTCCCAAGCTAATACAGAGATTAATGTAACCAATTCGGAACTTAATGTAACTGACGAACAACTATCTAATATAAAAAATAAAATATCAGATATTCGTAAATTAAGTAATGAAGATTTACTGAAAAAAGTTCAAGATAGTTCGGATAATATTAGACTTGCAATAGGCAACGGAAAAGATGTTAATGAAGATGAACTTCATGAATTTATTACATTAAGAGAACGTTACAATGAATTGCTTGAAAGTGATAAAGTTGGAGAATGTTATAAAAATAGTCAATCTAGTATAGATAGAACTTTTAATAAAATCATTGAACAA
This sequence comes from Hominilimicola fabiformis, assembly GCF_020687385.1. NCBI lineage: Bacteria > Bacillati > Bacillota > Clostridia > Eubacteriales > Oscillospiraceae > Hominilimicola > Hominilimicola fabiformis. The sequence continues at coordinate 21,097 of NZ_JAJEQM010000014.1, read as the reverse complement.
CATAACGCTGATTATGAAGCAATCATTAATCATCAAAAGGAACTTATTCAGGAAGTAGAACAAATCACTCCTCCGGAAGTCTCGACGAACGATATTAAAGAAGATTCTATAAATGAAACCCCTAAAGAATCCTTAAAAGAAAAAACATCCACTCCACAAAATAATCAATCGGAACTACGGGATTTATATTCGAAACTTCAAAAGAGCATGATGGATATCATATTTAAAGAACGCTCGCCACAAGGAATTGGAGAAGATGACATTCGTGATTTTATTACATCAAGAGAACGTTTTAATGAATTACTTCAAAGTAGTGATGTTGGAGAAAGCTATAAGGATAAAAAATCAAAGATAGACGATTTTTTTAAGAGGATTACTGAACAATATAACATTGATTATGAAAAAATTATCAGTCAACAAGAGGAACTTCTTGAAGAAACAAAGCAACTGTCTACCAGTGAAGATTTCAAGGAAACGTCTAAGGAAAAACCTAAAGAAGTAATTAAAGAAGAGCCTAAAGAAACGATCAAAGAAGAAACATTAAATGTCCCAAATGAAAGTTCTGATATTCAATCTGAAGTAACTTCTTTTGAAAACTTAAAAACTGCAATCACTCAAGTTACTTCAGAAGTAGATAAAAAGACACAGGCATTTAAAGAAGAACAACAAGTTGTTACTGGTACTGTTCAGAGGGAGATTAATTCACTAGATGTTTTAATTGGTACATTAGTAACCATTCAAGAACATATAGAAAAAATCAAAGCTTCAGCGGCAGAATTACAAAATATTAATGCGAGTAATGCTTCATCTCAGTCTCAAACAACTGCAACAGAAAATTCTGCAAACAATAATCAAGAAAAACTTCAAAACGATTTAAAGACAACTCAATCCAATGCGGAAACACTTAATCAAACTTTAAAAGAAATCAAAGAAAATTCTACTATTTCTATTAAAATAGAAGCACCTGAAGAAGTCACCTCTAAACTTATAACTCAACTAGAAGCTTTAAAGAAAATTTTAGATAATGATTGGTTAAGTAAGGTTCAAGAATTATCTAAGCTTAAAGAATTAAAGAATTTAGGCATTACCGACAAGGCATTGGACAAGTTTAAAAATCTTAAAACTGGTCTTGACGGTATAGTAAAGAGTTTTAATAAGATTAATGATGGTGGTTTTGCTTTCTTAGATAATCTTACAATTTTAGCCCAACAAGGCGAAGCTCTTAAAGATTTAACTACTTTGCTTAAAACAAGCCAAAGTCAATTAACAAATGCACGTAATACAGTAAACAATAATAAGAACTTTATTAACGAAGATGTTTATGATAACAATTCGGAGCAATGGTTAAAGGATAATGTTGATGCTTTAAGTAATAATAGCAAATACATAGGGGTTTTGGATGCTGAAATTGCTCGTGCCACAAACGGTATGGTTAAATTCACCGCCAATGTAAAAAATGCTAAAAATGAATGGCAAAAATTAAGCGGTACAGTTAAGGCAGATGGAAGTCTTACTAATGTTTCTTTGAAGAACATACAAGGTAAACAAGCGAATAATCTTGACAATGTTCTTAATGGCAATTCTAACACTTCCCAACTATCTAATAAGGAAGATATTTTAAAAGACATTGAGAAGTCACTAAAAACGATTTATGATTATCGCGTTAAGATAGCTTCAATTAACGATACTGATACTTTAAATGATTTACAATCCAAGTTAAGTTCAGAAGAACAACAATACAAGCAATTGGTTGATAATTACAAAACAAATTATTCTGCACACCCAAATGACTTAGATGATGACTTTAGAAATGTTGTCAAACCTGTTAAAGTGAAGGGTAGGAAAAATATAAGAGTTGCTAGTGCAGATGATATTTTAGATAAAATAACAAAGCAACAAGCAGAAGTATCAAAGCTTAAAAACCTCGAAGGTAGCATATTCAAGGATAAAGGAGACAACTCATTTAATGATTATCTTCAAGACCAAGAAAATAAATTAAATGAATTAATAAAAAAATATAAGCAATATGGCGATGTTGTTCAAGATGTTCAACAAAAGATAGAAGATGCAAAAGTAAACGGTTCAAACGAGGGAATATCACAAGCAGACACCCTTAGAGCAAACTATGACTCTGTAAATAAGATACATGGAGAGCTTCAAAACGGTAATCAACAAGGTTTTCTTGAGCAATATTACGTGAGGGCTAACAAGGCTGTCACAAAGTTGATTGGTAAGCAACAACAAGGTGAAGAAATAACAAAAAAAGAACTTCAAAATGTTCAGAGCCTATATAACGAGTATAAGAAAATAGCGAATGCCGGCACACCTCTTGCAGACAATATAAGAGGTAAAGTTAATGCCGATAGTTATATCTTAAATAATGCTAAGCAACAAGGAACTATAATTTCTCAAGGTGAGTTCAAGGAAACCGACATTTCAAAGGGTCTTGCAACTGCTATTATTAAAATCCGTAATGCAAAGGGTGAAATTAGAGACCTTCAATATACTTGGAATGACGGTATGATTAGCATGGCTGATAATACCAAGAAAGTTCAAACTTCTTTAGTTGGCGTTCCAAAAATTATGGACGCACTTTCTAAAAAGTCTAAAGAGTTAATTACATATTGGACGGCTAATTACATAAATCCTTATAAGATAATCGAAATGATTCAAAAAGGTGTCAATATTGTAAAGGAACTTGATACTGCCCTTGTTGACCTTCGTAAGACTACAACAATGTCTTCGACAGATTTGAAAGATTTCTATTCTGATGCTAATGAGGCAGCAAAAGAGTACGGCGTTACAACTAAACAGATTATTGATCAAGCAAGTTCATGGAGTAGACTAGGTTATTCAGACAAGAACAGTGCTACAGAAATGGCAAAACTAAGTTCACAATTTGCTACTATCTCTCCTGGAATGGATATAGACAAAGCCACAACAGGATTAGTATCTACAATGAAAGCCTTTGACGTTCAAGTAGATGATGTTAAAGACGGAATTATGTCAAAGATTAATTCTGTTGGTAATGCATTTGCTACAAGTAATGACGAAATTATTGACGGTCTGGAACGTTCGGCTTCAGCAATGGCTTCAACCGGTGCAAGTTTGGAAGATACTATTGCTATTTTTACAGGCGGTCAAGAAATCGTACAAAATGCTGAAAGTGTTGGTTCAGCAATGAAAACCTTCTCAATGCGTATTAGAGGTATGGATGAAGAAGGTGAAGCCCTTGACGAATTATCAAATGTCAAAGGTGACGTATATGAGCTAACTAACGGTAAAGTTAGTATCATGAAAGATGAAAATACATACCGTAGCATTTATGATATTTTAAAAGATATAGCAGGAGTTTGGGACGACATTACTGATAAAAATAAGGCAAAATTGCTCGAAAAATTATTTGCTAAAACCAGAGCAAATACAGGTGCTGCTATTCTTCAAAACTGGGATCAAGTGGAAAAAGCCGTTAAAACAATGGAAGACAGTGCTGGAAGTGCTGATAACGAAATGAGCATAGCGGCTGATAGTATTGAATTTAAACTAAATAAGCTATCACAAACTTGGGTAGGTTTTGCTCAAGATACTTTATCTCAAAATTCATTAAAGGGGACGATTTCTCTTTTAACAGGATTATCACAAACACTTACTGGAATTTTGGGTGTAATTCAAAACATCACATCTCTTGGGGGAATATTACCAAGTGGTGGATTGCTTGGAGACTTGGGAATTGCATCTGGCTTTGTGATGAATAAAATGGGTATTGGTAAACGTACAGTTTCAGTGGTAATGTACTGTGCCCACCCCTCTAAGATTATGTATAATGTCACATAATTAACGGACGGGAGTGTTAGCCACTTAAAATAATGACAGATACCTTATATGATAAATATAAAAAACCGAATATGCTGGGAACCCTAAAGACTATATACAATCCAAAACAGAGTTGGAAACAACAGATGGAATGGTGACGAAAGTCGGAAAGAAACGTATATAGTATGTTATATGACGAGAGTCTAAGTAACATTTTATGCTTTTATAATAAAGGAATGGGTAGTCGATAGGTAGGCATTATGCCGAAAGCAGGGAAAGACTAAGTTCTTAATTGAATATTATGTGAGGTCACAACTCATTGTCTTAACCCCCAGAGACTGACAAGGTTTGGCAAAGATACAGACATAATTGTATTTTTGCTGTGAAATACAGTCCGAACCTTGGGAAACCAAGTTGTGTGTAATTATATTAATAGCTTCCGAAAATATTAGTATGATTATAATAATTAAATTAAATATATTGACTTTTCACTTAAATGTGATATAATATTTATAGAAATAAAAAATGTGGAAACCAAAGACGGTTGCCACAACTGATAATGTTTACACTTATTTGAGATTATTTAATCTCAATTATAGTGAGCCAATCTGTTGCAGCAGACGGCTCACTTTTTATTTCTATCGCAAATGTAAAGCACAAGTGCCATTACATTTACAACGGTATCAATAATAGTACAGATACCAAAAAATAAAGAAGTAATTATGTATCAGCCTCCTTTCAAGAAAATTTCTCGTCAAGAGCTTATACATAGCCTCCATTCCGCTCAAGCGAGATGAAAGGCAACCGTCCTTAAACCGTCATACCGTTTACAAAAGAAGCTAAAACTCAACTGTATAACGGCATGATTTCCACAACATTATTATATCAAATTCAACATTAACTGTCAATATATTCTTATTTTGAGCGTGTCTACGGATACGTTCTTTTTGTATGTAAATGTAATTGTAATAAACATTTTACAACTTATTTACAAATTATTATAATGTATTGCTATATAATGCCATATATTATATAATTATAGAGAAATTAAATGAAAAAGAGGATTAAAATATGTACGAATTAATTGAAACGAAAAACAATGATATATCTTCATACGGCATTAAGTGTGGTAATGTGCGGATAGAGGATATATCAACAAAGAAGAACACAGTAGAGAGATTAGTCTCTATGGCGAATCAATATGACCTCTCCCCTATTCATCTACACGACTTTGTGGAGGATTTTGTGGAGAATATATAGTTGAGGTGATATGTATGTTTGATAAGGAACTATTTGAAAAGATTTGTACTGATTACGGTATTGAACTTGTAGAAAGTCACGAGCAAGGGATTACTTTGACAGATAGCACAAAGGTATATAAGAGTGAAGAAGATTTTAAGGAACTTTTGCTTGAGTTTTTGATTAATGGAGGAAAATGTTGTTGAAAATGCAATTTACACAATGAAAAAATTTTTAGAAATTTGGAATTAAATTATGAACAAGTATAAAAGACCTACCTCATAAACAAGGTGAGTCTTTTTAATGTCAAAAATATTGACACATTGATTCTATTGTGGTAAAATAATAGTGTAAACAATTAATTAACTTGAACATAAATTACACATTTTGACACTTTTCTTTTTAGCTATGTGTTATAATTATTAAAACATATAGACAGGAGAATGTAAAAAGTGTATTTTTTTGTATATGGATTAATGTTTTGTTTTGGAAATACTAATGAAAAGGGTGATAATAATATGTGTAAAATACTCAATGAGATTGGTGGATTAACTGCCTATGAACTTCTTGAAAAATATAGCATAAGCTTATCCCCACCAATTGATATAAAGAAATTAGTTGACAATATAGGGATTCGTTTGGTTCGCTATGATTTTTCTGAGGCTGAAAAGGCTGGCAATTATCCACAGAATAGTATCATCGGTGCGGCGTTGTCCGAAAAAGACTCTCTTAATATCTTATATGCGACTAAAATGACACTGAATAGAATAAGATTTACAATCGCTCATGAATTAGCACATTGCTGTTTGCATAATGATAATTTAGAGATAAATCATTTAGAATTAAGAACTGATGATAATTCAGATAGAGAGCGAGACGCAAACATTTTTGCAGGAGAACTTCTTATTCCCTATTCAAGTTTGATGTCTATATACAATCAATTATTAAAACCATCATTGTCGGTTTTAGCACAAATTTTTCAGGTTTCGACTAGTGTTATGAAAGCAAGGTTGAATTATTTAGAATTAAGATTTGTAGACGATTCATCTGACACACTTCAGGAGGGATAATTGTGGCACAAATAGATACAAAAGATAAAGTAACAGTATCTCCTCCAAAAAACGAAAAAAGTTCAATCAGTAAAATAAAAAGAGATTTAATTCATTTTCATATAGACAACAATGATTTATCAACAGATCGGGGTATAAATGCTAATCAAATAGTTGATGATACTAATAATAAAACAATTGCAGAAGCAATTCCTAATGAGATTACAAAAAATGAAGAAACCAAGCGTAAACATAAGGATTGGTTATTAAAAGCTGTGATTTCCTTTTTGGCTTGCCAGTTTGGTTTATTTTTCATTTTATTAACAGGTGTAATTATTTGTTTTATAGTTGGATATATGACAGGCAATCCTTTTCCTTCGGATATGTCAACAAGTATATTTGATATGCTAAAAATATATTTAGGTTCTATTATTGTTGAATTAATATCAATGTTATATTTTATCGTAAAAAATGTTTTTGATACTACAATTCCTGATTTAGCAAAACAATTTGCTAAAGACAAAAATGATGAATAAATATAGATGAATAAATACAAAAAGACTTACCTCTTAATGAGATAAGTCTTTTTTGATGCATCAAAACTTACAACCACACTTATGCTACTTGTTCAGTTGAAAGTAACTTATAGATAAAATCCAATCCTTTAGGTGTAACTTTCGTTACTCCACAAGCATATCCATTTTTGCCTATTGAGAATTTTACAACAAAATATCCCAATTTACAATATTTCTGATATGCTATATTGGATAAACCATCTCTGAACAATACATCTTTGTCACGGAGAAAAGCCATAAGCTTATTTCTTCCCCAACCTAATTGTTTAGCAGCAACATTGAAGCTTATATATCCTTTTGCACTCATAAGTTTATCATACTTGTCTGCTTTTGGCTGAGCAATAGCTAAGGCTTTTGATTTGGTTTCAAGAAGTTGGTTCTTTTCTTCTAATGTGCGTTCAAGAATTTTATGAGCCTTTGCCATTATGGTAAGTTCATCTTCATTGCTTGAAATCGGAATATAACCTCCGGTTCTTCGGATAGTAGGCAGAACTTCGCTTGTAACCCAACGCTTAAACTTTTTCGCATTTGGCATTTTGCTTGATAAGATAAGACTGTACAAACCTGACTCGTTGATGAAAGTTACTTCACGGTTTTGACCTGACATAACAATTCGTTCGGTCAGCTTATCTTCATCATCAACATGGCGATTAATATCTCGACTACCGTTTTGGTATCCCAGGATATTTGTTATATCTTTACCTACAAACCAAGGTTCATTGTTGATGATGGTTGTTCTAATGTTTCCGAATATATCATTTGAGAATATCTGCATTTGATTATTCACAATAAACACCACCTTTCGAGGTTGTAAGTTCATAAGCTTCAAGTTGTTTACAAGCACTGTGCAAAAGAGAATCAACAGAGCCCAAATACTTAAATAAACCATTTAGTGATGATTGTAAAGCCGGAATTTCAATTTCGTCTTTAGCTGATTCATCTATAGCAACACTTAAAACATTTATCAAAGAAGACACTTCATTTACGCCTTCTCTTACCTCATCTAATTCGTCACGAATGGTCAAGATGTCCTTAATATTTTTCATTATACATTTCTCCTTTTATGTTACTGTTATGTCTTATTAAATGATTTAACATTTGTCATAATACTATAATGGTATTACATTTTTCTTGACAGGAGAAATCTTCTATAGTATAATAGATTTATAGATAAGATTTCTTGTCTCATGGAATAAGACGTTATATTGCTTGGTTAGGGCGTAACGTCTTATTTTTGTACTTTTTCATAAACCATTTGTATTCCTAATCCAATAACATCTGTTTTTGACATACCTGTTTGTTGACAACAATAATTTAGTTTTTCAACTTCTTCGTCTGTCATTCGGATGCGAGTGCTATTTCGTTTAGGATTATCACTTTTAGGTCTACCAGTACGGGGAGTCATAAATTTCACCTCACTTTCTGGTTACACAAATATTATATTATTGGTTACACAAAAAGTCAATATGTCAGATAGATTTGTAATATTATTGTAACATTTCTAAAAATAAAAAACAAGACTCTTAAATTAGGGTATTGTAATTATATGATTGCGAGGTGATGTAATTGAAAAACATGTAATGTCAGCCGACATAAAACTTAGTAAATTAATTAAGGATATGCAAAAATTGATTAAAGACATGGAAAATATGTTGCAATGCCATCAACAAAAATCAGTGTCTCAGGATAAATACATACCAACTTCTTATTGTGAAGTAGGAAGAACTTATCGTATTCCTTGCGAAGACAACCCAAATTGTTATCGTAAAGCGATTGTGACTAAATTAATGGAAGATTTCGCAGTTGTAAGAGTAAATGGAGAAGAATTTAGTGTTCCGCTTTCAGATTTGCATATATTGTTGTCAGAAGTACAAGATTTGTACAGTCGTATATATTCTACTTGTGATTAATATCTTGCTTGATATATTGTTGTTTTGTGCTATTGACAAAATTATTTAATTGCTTTATAATAGATGTAAAATATAGAATTTAAGATTATTAAAATTTTATAAGGGGGTATTTTTTTTATGAGCGAAGATTTTGCTTGGTTTAAAGAACACTACGCTGACTTTCAAAAGAAATATGGCGAATCCTTTATTGCTATAAAAAACAAGAAAATTCTTGGTGTTTATGATAGTTACGGTAATGGTGTTAGAGAAACGGCTAAGACCGAAGAACTTGGAACTTTTATTGTTCAAGAATGCTCCCCTGATTACAAAGCATATCAGTGCAGTATTGCTTCTATTAATTTTTAAAATCATTTTACAAAGGACAAAGATATGAGTAGTGCTTTTACCATTGGCTATAAAAATGTAATGAATAAATTACTTACTGAAATAGAGATAATTTATAATGATGTTTCAATGAAAACAGTTGCATTATGGGATACTGGTGCAACTAATTGTTGTATATCAAAAGAAGTCGTTAATGAATTGTCTTTAATTGCTACAGGAAAAATAGGAATGCAAACTCCAAATGGTCAATCAGAGGCAAATACATATTTGGTAGATATTAATCTTCCCAATGACGTAAAAATTAATGATGTTCAAGTTGCAGATTCAGAAATTGGATTACAAAAAATAGGTATGTTAATTGGTATGAACATCATAAACCAAGGTGATTTAGCAATTAGTCATTATAATAGTAAAACTGTTTTTACTTTTCGGATGCCATCTGAACACACAACCGATTATGTAAAACAAATTCAGTTCAAAAATGTCATTGGTAAACCGCACGGTAAAGGTAAAAGAAAACATAAAAAAAGATAATAGCAAAGACTTACCTCGAAAATGAGATAAGTCTTTTTTGATGCATCAAAACTTACATCCACACTTATTACACTTATAAGTTTTACCCAAGTCTCCTGCTCCGAAGATACCGAACAAGCCTATCTTCCCTGCTTTTGAAAGATTTGATATTTTAGACAAGTCTGTGCTATTGCAGTGTGGGCAGTGAGGTAAGCCAGATTGTAAGCGAGCAATCTTTGCGTCGTGTTGTTTTTCAAATTGTAAAAATCTTGTTCTATATTCAATAATGTCATCTTTACGAAGTTTAACCATTGCTTCTATGAATTCAGGGTCTTCTGTTTGATTCCAAAGAATCATAAATTCACTATCCGGTATATCGACTGGTTCTCCTTCGCAATGATGCTTAGGACAAATTCTTGGCGGCACTTCTTTGTTGGATTCCTTGCAATATTCTTCGCTATATTCCCTAAAAAAGCCATCGCCAGTTTCCTCTTTACATTTTTGACAAAAGAGCACATCAAAACATTCCATAATTATATCTCCTTGTGTATTTTATTGTTATCTACATTATATACCAAAAGACGGTGTATTTCAAGTATAATTTACCAATAGTTATCGGAAGTAACTATTCAGAATTAAATTGGCAGTACAATACAACTCTGAAAAAGGTAAAATATATTACCCTTGGAAGCAAGCAATAAAATCACTCGGTGCTAAACCACGTACTGAAATCACACAAGAGGAAGATGATTGGTGGAGACTAAAAGGTAATACTCCAGAAAAAATTCAAGAAAAACTTAAAGGTAATACAAAAGAAAAACAAGCCGAAATTCTTGAATCGTACAAAATCCCTACAAAAGAGTTAGAGAAGTTCGTCACGGCACAAGAACACGCCAATGATGGCGTTAAAGAATACAAAGCCGTACTTGCAGCCGCTGGCAATCAAGGCTCAAAGTTCGGTGGAATAGTAAAGAGTATCGGTGCAAGCCTTGCAAGTGCCGGTATTAATATGGCTATTGGTATAGGCATTGATTTACTTATCAAAGGTATTGATAAAGCAATCCATTATAGCGAAGATTTGAGAAAAGCTTCTACGGAATTGACTAATCAGTATAAAGAAGAACAAGAATCTTTAGATGATAGTCGTCAAAGTTATGAAGAATTAGCTCAAAAAATGCAGAATGCTAATTTGACAACTGATGAAGTCAAATCAAATAAAGAAGAACTTGCTAAAATTCAACAAGACCTTATAGACAAATTTGGATTAGAAGCTGAAGGAATTGACCTTGTTAACGGTAAGTATGACGAGCAAATAAAGAAACTTGATAAACTCGAAAGACAAAAAGCTAAAGATTATGTTGCTGAGAATGATGGTAATATAGCGGCAGATAGAAAAAAGGTTGAAAACGAGAAAAGAATTACATCAAGAAGTGTAAGATATAACGAATTCACTACTAATTTATTAAGAGATGCATTGCCAACCGCAGAAGTGAAACAAGGTAATGGTTCTCCTTACTTTACATTAAAGGGTAATATAGGCGATTTACATAATGAATTGGTTAATGCTTATAGCAAAATAGTTTCTGAAAAAGGAAAGAACTCTGAAACTGAAGATGCTTTGGATATTATCAATCAATTAATTGATAAGTTAAAATACGATGATTATGAACAATCATTGAAGAATTTGAAAGAATATTCAAAAGCCGCTGTTTTGTCAAATAATAATTATTATAAGACTTATACCGACTTACAAAATGCTATCAATGACTACAACACTGCATTACAAAGCGGAGAAAATGTAGACCAAGCATTTGATAACTTAACAAGAATTCAAAACGAAGTCACTGAGATTACTCAAAGTACAGATGATGCGAAATATGCTTTTGATGATTTATTGGATAGTATTGATAGAGGTAGTGAAACCGACCACAAGATCAAAGTAGGTCTTGAAACCAATAAAGATGAAGTTCAAAATATTCTACAAAGCTTTAAAGATAACGGAGTAAAGACAACTGACCTTTTTGACATTGATATAAATGCAGACGATACTAACATTCCTGAAATTCAGCAACAATTTAAAGATTTATGTCGCATATTAGGTATTACTCAAGATGAAGTAGACACTTTACTTACAAAGCTGTCAGATGACAATGTTATCATTGACATTGACAGCGAAGCGAAATCAGTTTCAGATTTTACAAAGAATGTTACTGATTTGACTACAAGTATAAGGAAGACAGAGCGGTCTTGGAAATACTATGCTCAAATCGCAGACGTTGTAAACGGTAAGACTGCTATGACTGATGAACAAATGTCTGATTTGGTTAAAGAATTTCCTGATTTAAAGAAAAAGTTAAAACTTACAACTGAGGGTTGGTCTTTGGAATCAGGTGCAATGGACGTTGTTCAAAATGGTATTGCTGACCTACAATCTGCATATTTAAATGCACAAATTGATATGTCAAATGGTGCATATAACGCAATGATGGCTCGTGTTGGTACTAATATGGAAGAATTGAATCAAATCCAAAATATTAGTCAGGCATATGCTATTCTTGCTCGTAATTGGGGAAATACAAAATCACTTGCAGTCATCAATACTAATGGCAAAAATGTTATTGATACAAGTAACTTGAGTACGGATGAACAGTTTGTCGTCCAATATGCTACTATGCAAATTGCTTCAAAGAAAGCAAAGGACAGACTTAAAGCTGCTAATTCTTTAGGTTCTGATGACAATGAAAAGAAAAAAGATTCGGCGAAGAGAACTTACGATAAAAAGGTTAAAGAAATCAATGAGAAACAATATGATGCTGATTTCAAATATCAAATTGATACTGTTACAAATGCTTTAAAAGCCTATACAGAACAAGTTGAAGCCTTAAAAACTGCATATGACGGTTTATATGAAAAAGATTATTCCGGTAAAATGGATTTGCTTAATCAGAGGTACTTGGTTCAGACTCAATATGCTCAAAGATTACATCAAGAATTAGATAGTTTAATAAATTCAGTTCCCGAAACCTCATCTTCTTGGTCTGAATTGGCTTCTACTCTTGAAACAGTATCAAATGATTACTTCGAAGCTCAGAAAAATCTTATAGAATATCGTGACTCAGTTTACGAAACGTCCATTGATTCAATAAGTGACTCTGCAAAAGGTATTGTTGACCAAGTTAAAAATGCAAAGAGTTTGTTGGATAATTCTTTTGATTATCTCAAAAATGGTTCTTTAGCAGGCGATGGTCTTTGGTCTACTCCTTTAACACCTTCTGTTTCAAAAGATAAGGTTTCTCAAGAACGAGCAGAAAAGAAAAAGTTATTAGAGGAAGAAAAGAAATATCAAAATAAGATTCAAGAAATTCGTCAACGTGCAACAAAAGAAGCAAAGGATTATGATGATGCACAACGTCAAGAAGAATTACAAGACGCTTTAGACGATTACAATAGTGCTATTGAACAAGCAACTGCTTCTGCAACGGCGGCATATACGGATTTTAACGATAGTTGGTACGAGGATACCAAGCTTACTCTTGATGAATTACAACAGTATTTTGATGAACACGGCATTAATATCAAACTTAATGTAAAAACTGCCGAAGAATTAGAACAAGAAGCTCAAGAAAAAGCACAAGAAGAAGGTACCAGCATTATAGATAAGACTAAGGGCAATAGTTTTTCTAATGTTAAAAGTCTTTCATCAGATAAAGCTAAATTCTATAATGACATTGCAAAAGGCAAATCAAGTGTAAAAGCAAGTGATATAAAGAATAGTATTGATGGAATTCCATTAGACGCAAAAATTAAGCGTGACGGTCATATTTATCGTGGTGATGAAGATTTAGGTACTTGGGGTGTTTCAAATCACAAGTTTGTATACGCTGAAAAGTATGCCAAAGGCGGTACAACATCACAAGGACTTACAATCACAGGTGACGGTACGGGAGTATATGCAGGACAAGAAGCGTATATAGGACAAGACGGCAAACTTCATCTATTCAATAATGAAGCACAACTATCTGAATTACCTCCGAATACTCGCATTGTCAATGCAAAAGACTTGCAGAATATCATTAAATATACTGGTATGAAGTATTTCTATCAGCCTATTGAAAATATTCAATCTGCAACGGTTGACAAGTTTGCACAAGGTAATACAAATGTTTCATTCTCCCCTATTCCATATAATGCGTTATCAACTCAAGCATTGTATTCAGATGTTGACGTACAAGCAATGGTTGAAGAGACTATTGCGGAAATCAACAATGAGTTTAATGTTTTAAAAGGAAATATAAAATTTAGTGCTGTGCAAAATGCATTCAAGAACAGTTTGACTGATAAGAAGATGTACAAAGACTTATCAAACACTATTGTTAATATGACATCGCAGTCGCTTGACAAAGCTGATAAGAGTACACTTTCAGATTCGGTTGTTGGACTTATTTTGCAAAATTCAGCTTGGAATGATTTACCGAATGAATTGCAGAATAAATTGTCTGAATTGAATGTAAATGCAGATAATTGGACTGATTGGATAAAAGACTCAAATAATTCACTTCAAGCATTTAACCTAATGCAAAATGGTGGAATGAGTAGTTGGGATTTGCTTGATAGCAATGTAACTTCTCTGCTACAACAAGCAGGTATTAATGGCAAAGACGCTTGGGATCAATTTGTACAAGATGACCCACTACAAGCATTGACTTTGTTATCATCTTCTTGGAATAGTATGAATGATACTATTGGGCAATATATGACAGATGCTCAAACCATTGCTGCCAATGGCGCAAGGGCTATTCAATCACTACAAATAATTGCACCGTCTATATCGGAGCAATCTTGGAACGCATTGCAAGTATTAATTGCTAATAAGATACAAGAAATCATATCATTAATGAATGAAGTGTTTGGTGAAAATACAGTTGATATGAACTTTGCTATCAATGTTAATAATGGTGCTTTGTCTGGTAATTCTCAAACTAATCCTCAAGGTGATAATGAAATAATTAATACTGCAAAATCATTTCTTGGCACACCGTATCAATGGGGTGGAACTTCACCGTCTGGCTTTGACTGTTCGGGATTTGTACAGTATGTATTGGCACAGAACGGTAAGTCAATACCGAGAACTTCTCAAGAACAATTTGCGTCAGGTCAAGCCGTTGATAAAAGTCAACTTCAAGCAGGTGACTTGGTATTCTATGATTGGAGTGGCGGAACAGAAGCAACCCATGTAGGAATATATGAAGGCAATGGTAAGATGATTCACGCACCACATTCGGGTGATGTTGTCAAGGAAGTCGACTTTAATTCTTACGGTCAAAATGTTTATCTTGGTGCAAGACGTTATTATAAAGGTACTGAGGGTGCATTGCCTGGGCTTGCTAAACTCGGTGATGAAGCAGAAGTAAGAGGATTGAACTATCCTACACCTGAAATTCTTATCAGACAAAAGACAGGTAAAGCATATCTTACTGGCTTAGACGGCACACAGATTGTTAATCTTGACAGAGGTGATACTGTTATCCCTTATGCTGATACAAAGCGAATTTTAAACGGCAATGTACGTCATGCTTATGCTAATGGTACACCAAATGCAAAAGACGCTATATCAAGGATTTTAGGCATAAACAATGTCAAGAATAGAGTGAATAACGGCTCTACAAGAAGTAATAATTCGGGTATAACAAATAATACAGTTCAACAATCGTGGGATACAAATGATTTTGGACAAGGTGTAGGTAAGTCACATTCATATACCGCTTTTGACGAAAATGGATATTTGGGGTCATCGCTTGGATATTGGGATACAAGTTCCAGTGCTTGGAAGCTATTTAAGAAGTTGTTGGATAGCGGTGATTTATCAACCGATGAGAATGGCATCTATACATATAAAGGTGCTCGTCTTGTAGCAATGACATCTACTTTTGGTAAGCCTGGAGATGTTATGAGATACACTCAAGATGACGGTAGTGTATTTTACGGTATCATAATGGACGAGAAGTCGCAAGCATATACTTGGTACGATAATAACCCTGCCAACAAGTGGGGTCATAACAACGGACAAGATATGGTTGAATTTGAAGTTAAGAAATCAGCTATTGCTCCTGCTTATAAAGCTAACGGTGGCACTCCTCCATATGGTAATCTAAATCATGCAATTACTTTAATTGAGAATTTAGGCTCGTTGGAAGGCTTTGATTTTTCTGATATGCCTTCTGTTGGCGGAACTTCTGTATTAACTCAAAAAATGCAAGAGTTTATGTCTAAACTTCAACAAGTTTATGGTACATTTAAGACTAATACTCATACATCGGCTACTAAAGTTGGCAATGTAAAGTCTTTAGGCGACAAAAAGCAAAGTAATTATAGTTTTGATGTTCCGTTTACTCAAAAGAAAGACGGTGGAATGGTCGGTGCCGGAGTTACGGCGCTTGTAAATGAAGAAAAAGCAGAGGCTACTATTGATCAAAACGACAAAGTTGTTCCTCTTGGCGATGGTAAACCACAGATGTTTGTTTCTGATAAGCCATTTCCTGTTATTAATGCTGATGACTATGCTAAGATTAAGAAGTATGGCGGCGATAAAAAGCCGGTACAGTTCTTAAAGAATGGTAATACATCAGTCAGTGTTAATGCCGATAATACAGACGAAGAAAAGGAACAAACTGCTGAAGAACGTAAAGCAGAAGAAAAAGAAAAAGAACGTCTTGGTTTTCTTGAAAGTATTTCTAAAAATTTAACCAAAGGCACATTGGATGATGAAATCAAAGGTTATGATTATGATACTTTAAAAGGTTTAAAAGAAATGTCTGAATCTTGGGGGAAAGATGACGACCTTACTTCTGAAATCTTAAAGAGTTTTAAAGACTATGCTGAAGATTTCTCAAAATTGGACGATTGGATTGAGAATGACCTTGAAGATACTTTAAATACCTATAATGAAGACTTTTATTAAACGAGTCAAGAACACTCGTGACTTTAGTCATGAGATGAATTGACGAGAATAGTAAGCACGTAGGGAAACTTGCGTGTAGTGGTGCTTATGGCATCCAATACTACTTGAATTGCTGGAAATTCCTAAAGCTATTCAAACTACAACGTAATATCTTAAAAGATATAAGCGTGAATGTAACGAAAGTAGAAAAAATTGAATAGATGGTGCAAGGTTAAATCCTAAACACTTTAATAATGGATAATCAGCAGCTAAGACCGAAAGGTAAAGTTCAACGACCATTCCTCTTGAGGGAAGTAGGGACAAGCGTCCCGAAGTGGATAGACCCTAACGTGTAATGACGAGGGATAAGATATGGTCTGTGCTTATAGGAAACTATAAGATACCTACTGCTAAACAATAAAGCAGATAAGGATACATAGAATTAGCGACTCTATGTGAACGACAACCTCTAAAACGACTAAGAGTTCTCATCGGAACTTATGTATATTATTTAAAATTTAATAAAAACAAAATTCCTTTCAGAGAATATATAAATGAAAGGAAGTGATATTATGGCTGAAAAGGCTTATAAATATAGAATTTATCCTAATAAGAAACAACAAGAGTTAATTCAAAAAACTTTTGGTTGTACAAGATTTGTGTATAACTATTATCTTGATAAAAAGATAAAAACGTATGAACAAGATAAAATGACTTTTACATACAATATGTGTTCTAAAGATTTAACCCAATTAAAGAAAGAATTGATTTGGCTAAAAGAGGTTGATTCGGTTGGATTACAATCTTCACTTAGAGATTTAGACATGGCATATCAGAAGTTTTTTAAAGAACATTCTGGTTATCCTAAATTCAAATCAAAGAAAAATAGACATAAGTCTTATAAGACAAAAAATACAAATAACTGTTTAGGTTTTGAAAATAAGCATATTAAACTTCCTAAACTTGGATTAGTAAAAGTAAGAGATAAACAAATTCCACAAGGACGAATTTTAAATGCCACAATATCACAAGAATCAAATGGACAATATTACTGTTCGTTATGTTGTACTGATATAACCTTTGAACAGTTGCCAAAAACTAATAGAAATATCGGATTAGATTTAGGTATTGTAGATTTTGCTATATTATCTGATGGTACTAAAATTGACAATCCTCGATTTTATGAAAAATCAGAAAAGAAACTTGCTAAATTGCAACGAGAATTATCAAGAAAAACAATTGGTAGTAATCGTTGGAATAAAGCAAGAGTGAAAGTTGCAAAATTGCAAAAACATATTTCTAATCAGAGAAATGATTTTTTACAAAAAATATCTACTTCTATTGTTCAAAATTTTGATGTTATTAGTATCGAAGATTTAGATGTTAAATCTATGAGAGAAACTGATAGTAATACAAGGAATAAACGTGTTGGCGATGTTTCTTGGTCAGAATTTAGACGAATGCTTACATATAAATGTGAATGGTATGGAAAAACATTATCGGTAATAGACAGATATTTTCCATCAAGTCAGATTTGTCATTGTTGTGGGCATAGAGATAGTAAGAAATCAGAAGATATTAGAATTTGGTCTTGTCCTGCTTGTAATTCAGAATTAGATAGAGATGTAAATGCAGCTATTAATATTTTGAATGAAGGATTAAGATTGGTAAATAATTAAATTTTAAATAATGTATATAAGAACCGTAGGAACTACGGGGATAGCTCGGTGATACTTAACTCGTTGGAGTTATTGACCGAGAACCCTACGACTTTAGTCGTGGGAGGTTCAGAAAAAGTATTACGAAGAACAGGCAAAATATAATACTTGGCAAACAGGATTTAGAGAAAAGACCAATGACTTTTTAAAGAATCCTACTGACGGAGATTATATGAAACGATTCTTTGAATTGGCTGATGAAGCTACTTCAAAGAACATGGAATCTGTTATTACGCAACAAGAAATGGTTGCTGATAATATGAGAAGTGCTATCGCTGCACTTAAAGAAAAAGAAGAAGTAGCTATGAAGCTTATGCAAGATGCGCCTACTGCTACTTTGGCTAAAAAGGCACAAGAAACTTTAAGTGATATTCGTGAAAATATTCAAGATGTAGAGTCTGATTTTGTGGACGTAATGGAAAAGGTTACGGAGCAAAAAGTTCAAAATATTCAAAATCAAGATAGTAGATATACTCGTGAAATCGGCAACTTAGAATATGATGAAAATATTCTTACAAATCGTTATGGTAGAACAGAAAATCAGTATGAGAAAGCACAACTTTCAAACGATATTCTTGAAAACTATAATAAACAGCTTGAGTTCCAAACTATGCGAAAGAACGAAGCTCATCAAGGTGTTCTGGATATGTATAACACGAATAAGGCTGATGAACGATTTATTTTACAGAATGTCAAATTTGATGAGTTGTTCAACGCCGATGGTAGTATAAATGAATATGCTCATGAAGCAGCAAAAGCTGTATTGGAGAATATGGAGAATGGTTCTCAGTATGTGCAAACTTTTGAGGGTATGCTTACCCAAAGACAAGAATATACTCAAAATTGGCTTGATGCTGTTTCACAAGAACGCGATTTAATGGATAAAATTGCAGACCAGCAAATAGAAGATGCTACTAATAAGA
Source organism: Hominilimicola fabiformis (assembly GCF_020687385.1). Taxonomy (NCBI): domain Bacteria; kingdom Bacillati; phylum Bacillota; class Clostridia; order Eubacteriales; family Oscillospiraceae; genus Hominilimicola; species Hominilimicola fabiformis. The sequence continues at coordinate 2,096 of NZ_JAJEQM010000014.1, read as the reverse complement.
TTAAAATCGCTACGGACAATTATGAGATGATTAACAAAATCTTAGATGTTCGCTTGAACAAAGAGAAAGCTATTACTTCTGCATTGCAAGAACAGTATTCATTCCAACAATCATTGAGAGATGCTGCTTTGGATTATCAAAGTGAACTTATTGCAAATAAAAATCTTTCTCAGTGGTTAGATGATGATACAAGAGCATTGCTATTTAATGAGAATGATTACTCAGATATGATGAATACTATCAATGGCTTGAATAATGAAATGACAAGAGCCTATAAGAAGTATAAATCAGATATTAACACGTTGGGTAAGGACGATTATTATCAAGAACAGCAAATCACCAATGCTTATAATCGCCGTATTGAACAGTTGAAAGAGCAATTAGAAGTAGCAAAGCAAAATCTTGAAGTTACAAAGAAAAATGCTGAGTTCCAAAACACTTTAAAAGAACGTGATACACGTATTCTTGTTGGTGACAGATGGGTCAATGTTGCTGATCCTGAAAAGCTTTATAATACTCAGTTAGAAGCTACTAAGGCTACAATGGCTCGTGATAATCTTATTCAAGATAATGTTGAGAATGAGAATGTTCGTAAGATGGAAGAACAGAGTGATAAGACTCAAGAAATTATTTCAGCAAATCAACAATATATTGATACGTTATCGAATATAAATGGCGAAGAGGCTGTTCGTCATGCTGAAACAATGGAGTCTCTTGAGGCTCTTATTGCTACAAACAATGCGTTAAGTGGCAACAGTATTAAGTGGGCTAATATCTTTGAAAATTCTGATAAATCTATTTATAGTCAAATAGCAGGATTAAGTGACATTGAACTTGGAAATAATTTTTTATACAATACTGATTATGCAAACAATCAAGGTGTTGTTGACTTTTTGCATAAAGCAGGTATTTATTCAGACGAAGCCTATAATGCTATAAGCAAAATGAACGAAACTCATGTAAACAGTAAGGTTACTACTGATAACAATAGTTTTCAATATTCACAACGATTTGAGCATGGTGGACTTGAATCAGAAATAGCTTTAGGTAAAAATGGAGATAAAAAGCTTGCACAGTATAGAGGAGATAATGCTCCTACCGAAGACCCTGCTGAGAAAGTACAAGAATATCTTGATTTACAAAATAAACAGAACGGACTATTAACACCGTCTCAACGTAAAGAACTGCAAAAATGGGAGGCACTTGTCAATCAAGAAAGGGCAAACAATAGACTTTATTATGATACTCCTATAAATTATTCGGGGTTATCTGAATTCGGAGATCGTTTTGAACCGGTTACTTTACAAGGCATGGTTGCAAGTTCAAATTTTGAGAATATTATGACTAAAATGATGGAATATTATGCAAGTCCTATGGCAATGCCTGATTTAATTCCGCAATCTCCTCAACAAATGCCTGCAACTAACAATTCAACGTCAACTACCGAAAGCATTACGTTTACGGGCGATATAAATGTGACTGACCCTGTTCCGGACGCAAATGCTTTTGTAGATTCTTTGACAGACAAAGTTAAATCACAATATCCAATTATAAAGAACACAAAAATATAAGTTATAAGTTAGATGGTTGCTCCCTTTTGGGAGTGACTGTCTAATGCTATTTTTTATTGGTTGAATCAAGGAATTTCGTGGATTGGTATTGATTTTTTGAAAAAAATCGGTTATAATAGTTATAGAAATTTTATGCGATTATATAATCGAAATGAATAAAAGTATAGTGATTATAACCTTCGTTGAAATGCATATAATATTATTAAATAAATGTTTTTGAAAGATATAGTTCAAATTATTTATAAAGGAGGAATTGTCATGGGAGTATATGCTATAAAGAGTGAAAAGCCAATAGTTACAACCAAACCACTAGTAAGAAATACGGTTAATCAAGATTATATGAATTGGGTAAATTATATGAACACTCATGATTTTACCTTCAAGATAGACAAAGATAATAATTTAAAAGTTAAGGCAACAAAATAAATATATGAACAGTTTATATTGCTACAATTAAAAACAATACAAACCACTAATAAACAGTTACGTTATATTGCGTAGCTGTTTTTTTATTGCAAAAATTTA
>NZ_JAJEQM010000013.1 GCF_020687385.1 Hominilimicola fabiformis | reverse complement strand
AATCTATTATTATTCCCTTTAATAAAACTTATATTTAATTGTGTATGTCAAAACGTGTTCACTTCATCTGCACCAAAATTTATAAACCGTATAAATGCTTGAATATCAAGTGTTTATGCGGTTTTTTAGTGCTTGCGAGAAGAAAATCAACGTGATAAAAAGTGATAAAATGTGATTGATGTCACTTTGCTATCAGAAAAAAACAACGAAATTTTATCGTCAGACATTTTAGGGTCAAACACATAAAAGCCCCCCCTTATCCGTTCCATGATACACCACTTTAGGGGTGCCGTCCTCATTTACAACTTTACTTGCTTTACTCGGGTTATTTTCCCAATCTCCAAACCAATTTTTAAAATTATCGGATTTAATCTGCACATTATCAGTATTATTTTCAACTGTATCAAGGTTACTGCTATTTAAGCTCTTTAATGAGAATTTTCCTCGTGTTCCTTCTTTTTCCGAGTTTCTTCTACCATTCTCATATACTCTCCGAATTTCTGCGTGTGTTTCTCCACTCTTCGGCATAAAGCTGTCAGTTCTTCTTTTGTCAATTTTCTTCTTGTACTGCCTGATGAGTTCTCGTGTTTCTCTTTCTGTAAGTCCGTTTCTTGATATTTCACGTCTTATTCCCTCGCTTTCTGCAAAATTTCTAATCTTTTCAATTCCGAATTGTTTAAGCTTTTCCCAAGTTTCGTCTGTATTAATCATTTTTTCGGACATATCCTGCCCTGTTGTCATTGCATAATATCCAATAACTTTACCGCCACTATCCTCTATAAATCCTTCAAGCCCTTTAATGAGATTTCCCCTTCAATTTGCTGATTTCCATTGCTTTGGATAGCAGTTCTTCTTGTGTTGCTTTTTCGTGACTTATCATATAGTCTATCATCATTTCTGTTTGAAATGCTTTCTGTGTCATCAACATTATTACTATTATACACTCCTCGTCCACTCTGAATATCTTCAATCCACGCATTAAATCCTTCTGTGCTTGTGTCAATTTTTTTTGTTTCTTCATTATATAATTCCTCCCTTAGATTATCAATAAAATCTTCATTACTATCAATTTCAATCTGCATTAGGACCTTAAAATCTGTTTTGCTATTGTTTCTCCATATATAAAAATTATTTCCGATTTCTTTGTAATCTAATGTTTTTAATTTATTTGCTCTGTTGTTTGCCGATATAACATATTCATCAAGTTGTTTTTTTTGCGATAAGGTATATCTATATCATCATTATATCTTATACCCATATCTTCGTCAATATTTACATCACCATATTCGTTGTTTTTGCTATTTTCCCAAAATACAACGTCTGCATTTTGATTAGGTTTCAAACTTTCAGGGAATGTATTAAGCCGTTCTTCTTTGCTCATACTTTGTCTTGCCTTGACATCGTCAGCCTCAATTTCTCCTGCGCTTTGATTTCTGTTTTCGTTATCGGAACTTTCACCGACTGCAAATCCCTCTCGCACTTGTATTGCGTGTTGTACTTCGTGAATGAGTGATTTTAATTTTTCTTGTATATGTCATGCCATTATCTTTAACAGGTACTCCCGAATTTTGATATGCCGTTATAACAAAAGAAGAACAATCATAATGCGGTCTCCATCTCACCGATTAACTGTAACCGTGACTGTCATCATTTGCACTATCTGTCGCCCATTGAACTGCATTATCAATTACCACATATAAACCTCCTTTTCGACATACAAAAAAGTACATCGAATTTCGATGTACTTTTTAAGCCTTATTTGAAATTTTTAATTTGTCTTTTGAGTTATTATATATCCGTTTGCGTTATCTGTCGGAACAAGGCGGAACGTGACATTTCCGAAATCAGTTCCTGTTGAATCGGTATTTTTAAATACTACGTCCATTCCGTCACCGACATTTTCGGCACTTATAAATTCATATCTGCCGTCTCCGCGATTTGAAACACTGATTTTATAATTACCGTTTTCATATAAAACACTGCCGTTATCGGTTGGGTGATATTCGGGCATATCTGCACCGAAAAGCAATTTATAAGTATCTCTTACGGAATTTTCGGACCATTCAAAATATCCGTTTTTATATTAAGCAGACGTATCCGCACCATAACCTTCTGTGTAATAATAAAAGATAAAACTTCTTACAAAATCTTCACTTTGTAAATCGTTCTGTGTAAAATACGGTATTACATAACCTTGCTCCGCAAGAAACGATTTTGCATTATCGTCTAAAACAAAAGCCTTTTTTAGTCGTCAAAACAACCTGCGTTCATTATAAGTAATCTTCCGTCAAGCCACTTTTCATATATCGCATTCTTTACCGTGTCACGGTCGAAAAAGCACCGTTTCATAGGTGCTAAGGCAGTAAGTCTCGTATATTCACTTGTTCCACTCTCCTTTTGGATATCAAAAAAGCACGCCCAAAGACGTGCTTTAATTCTCATCTTCAATTACTTCCGTTTCAAAAAAACAAAGCTTCTGCTTCTTTGTCTAACCGCAGACTAAGTTCTTTCCATTTTTCAAAAGCCTCAACAGCTTCAGGCGGTGCATCAGAAGTTAAAGGTTGCTTTTCATTATAACCATTAATATACGGTTTGAAAATATCACGAAGTTTTTTTTCTTCTTCTGTAGGTAATCTTCTCATACATTACACCTCACTCGTTAGTTAATATTTCATATACTCTACACTCTGTGTAAACCTCATCGTATTTTTGCTTTTGGTATGTTTCTATCGCATACGGGCTTACCTCAATATTATATCCTTTCTCAATTTCTCTGTCAAGTTTCTTTTTACATTTTTATGCAAATATGCTATATAGTTTTGTTTATATATCCTTTGTCAATGAGTTTCACAACAATTTTTCCTTGCGATTGTTCCCATTTCGTCACTTTCGCAATCTTTCTCTATCTTGCTGTGAATTTCACCTCGTTTTTGTTACTTAACAGGAATGTCCTTATTTTGTAGATTATTCATCAACTTTTTTTATAATTCTAAAGCAAAGTTGACAAATAGTCTACATTATGATATATTAATAATGACAATAAATGTTTAGACAGGAAGTGATATTTTATGGAATTATATAAGAGAATAAAAGCACGCAGAGAAAAACTCGGAATGTCACAAGAAGAACTTGCAACTAAGTTAGGTTATAAATCCCGTTCAACTATAAATAAAATTGAAATGGGCAAAAATGATATAACTCAATCAAAAATCATAGCTTTTGCCAATGCACTTCAAACAACTCCAAGCTACTTAATGGGACTGGACGAACACGAAACGGAAATATATACAGATGATAAATTTCCAAATCCGAATATAACAGAGGACTACACAACATTCCCCGTTATAGGTGACATAGCGAAAGGATATAATCATATCGCTATTGAATCATGGGACGGAGATAAAGTCGATATTCCTAATTCATATTTAAAAGGACATATTCCGAAAGATTTCTTTGTACTGTGCATTAAGGGTGACAGTATGTATCCTCAATATCAAGACGGCGATAAAGTATTAATCTTACGTCAAAGCACCGTTAATTATAGTGGTGATGTCGGAGCAGTGATATACAATGACGAAATATCAACATTAAAAAAAATCGAGTTTGTAGAAGATGAAGATTGGTTGAGGTTAGTTCCTGTCAATCCGAATGTTCCGCCAATATTAATTGCGGGTGAAGAATTAAAGCACTGCCGAATAATGGGTGTTCCTAAATTGTTGATTAGAGAAATGTAACTTTAATTTGAAAGGTATGCCCTACTAACTGCAAAAATATAGCTATTAAAGAAAAACTTTAATAACTGTGTTGACGCTATAACCGGTTGACGTTGAACAATATCTAAATTACTTTGTCAGCTGAGATTATTCCTCTGACTATTAGGAGAAAATAATGCAAAATAAAACAAAACTATTTAAAACAGCAATATGTATTATAACCACGTTAATATTAATTTTCGGGACTATCCCCTGTGGTGCGGTTTTATCGGACGAATCAAACGCGCCAACTTTCACAAATCTTGTTGTATTTATGAAATTTTCTGACGAGGACGAATTTATCAACAACACTTATGCCGACACAACTGTCCGCAACATTTTAGACAATACATATAATAAAAGTGTATATAATGTCGCTGACTATTTCAAAACAGTAAGCGGCGGGAAAATGAATATGCAAACGCTTTATCTTTTTGACAACAACAATTCGCTCACACTTTCAAAGCCACGCGGTTATTATGCCGAAAAAGATGACCAAAACCCTTATGGTTACGAGAGTGGAGAAGAAAATTCCAGAATGTATGAACTACAGGCTGATTGGGCGAATACAATTTCAAACGCAATCACGAATGGAAACAAACCAAAAGATATAGAAGAAAATCAATTCAATTTTGCCGATCTTGACCGAAACCGTGACGGAAAAATTGATTTAATTACTGTGATTTACAAAAATACAACGCAAAATATTTCGGTTGGTTGGAATTCACCTCTTTGGGACTATCACTCATATTCAAATATGATTTCAGTACAAGAAGGAGTTAATACTTATCAGAGCGGAGAATATTTACAGCTAACGTGCAACTACGAAAACGTAAACGGACTTGTGCTTTATCGCAGTGAGGATAATCTGCCTATTTTACCGACAGGTAAAATATGTCACGAAACCATGCACGCACTTGGCTTGAAAGACTTGTACCGCTCCAACCAAACAAGTGCGGTGTATTATATGTCACTGATGGCAAAACATCTAACCCCTATCGGACAGTATATTTCCGTTAAAGAACGCGAATCGCTCGGTTGGCTTGACAATAATCAAATTAAAACCATTGATAAAAACGGTACATACACACTCTACCCTGCCTCAGCTCAAAATGAAGTTGTTGCATATAAACGAGATTTGCCGAACGGAAAAACTCTTTATTTGGAATATCGTCAATTCGATGACAATGGTAACAAATATGATACAAAAAACAAGAAACTCTATTCGTGCAATACCGGTGACTTGATAAAAGGTGTAACTCTTAAGAGTGGACTGATTTGCTATCTTGCTAACACAGGTGTACGTTTTCCCTCAAATATAAACACTACAGGCGCTAACTGGAATATGCAGGTCGTTTCTAACGGTCAATACTCAACTATGTCAGATTGTGCAGTCGGTGACGGCGAAGAACTTTATATTGATAACGACATATTTGTTTATGTAACAAATATGTCAGCAGATAAATTAGAGTTTGAAATTAGCGGAATTGCAGAAACAACCCCTACTCCGACTTTGACTCCGACTTCTACTCCGACTCCTACTATAAATCCCACTCCAACCGTGAGTCCGAGTCCTATTCCGAGTCCCACTCCTACTGCGACTCCACGTCCTACTCATACAACGAGTCCGACAGCTACTCCGACAATAACTCCGACCACGAGTCCGACAGCTACTCCACATCCGACCCCGACAATAACTCCGACAGCAACGCCTACTGCAACTCCGACAGCGAGTCCGACACTAATTCCGACTTCTACCCCAAAACCTACACCACGTCCGACTGCGACTACAAATCCGACAATAACTCCTGCAACAAGCCCAACTGCTACAACGTGTCCTACACATGATATTAACTGCACCATTGAAGGCAACAATATATCTGTTAAACTCACAAACAGCACTTCAGGCGGAATTATCTTAATTTCTGAATTTCATTCGGACGGCAGATTATTACGTTGTACTATCAATTCACCACAAGAAAATATAAGTGTTCCCCTACTTTCTGCAACTCATACCGTAAAAGTTATGTGGTGGAATTCTCTAAACAATCTTGTTCCAATCACTGACTCAAAAACGGTAACGAAATAGTCCAATATATCGCCCCTACATCCACTGTTGACAATCAATACAATATTTGATATACTGCCGATAGAAGATGTAGTGGTTGGGACGTTTTGGACGTGTCAGGCGTGGTTACACTGTTTGTAGCAGTCGCTTCTCAATAATCTACATCTTCTTTTTGATGCATCATTAATTTGAGCAGTTACTTTAGCCGTATCTTATTTGTGTCACTGCTAAACAACCGCTTGACAATCGGCCTACTTTCACATATAATGTTATTAACAGATAAAGATACTATCGAGCCTTGACTCACTTTCGGGGAACTTTTTTCCTGTCGGTATCTTATCTGTTTTATTTTACCTACTTAATATTCTTGACATTCCTATTTTTATATGATACTGTTATTAACAGAACCGGAGGCATATACGGACTTTGACGGTGAAATATCACCATCTGCCCGCGCCAAAGGTTCTTTTTTGCACACAAAAACGGAGCAAAAATGCTCCGTTTATCTTCTAAATGTATCTTTTATTTTTTTAACCAATCCCACACATCTGCCGTTACGCAGCTCGTCCATAAATTCGGCCTGTTTTTCCACATACCAAAGTTTTGACGAATCCATACACTTAACCGTCTTAACCGTATCCGCAATCATCACAAATGCAATTACGCACGTCATAATATGTAACGCCGGCAAACTCACGCTGTCAATCATATCAATCGTCACCGGTGCAATAAGCTTAATAAGTGCAACGGTAAATGTACCAAACGCAATTCCACCTATAAGGCAAACACGTCCGTTTATATTACCGGGCCAACCTGTATAATCCCACCATCTTTTATGAAACAGCGTTTCCAAAAGCCACGATACAAAATATTCAAGCGAGCAGGTAACCACCATTCCCGCAAAAAACAGTATCAAAGGATTTTCAATCCATCCAAGCAATATCAAATCAAGCATTGCTCCCATACCGTATATAGGGCAAAAGCAAGTGCTTAAAAAGCCGCTGTTTACAAATTTTCTTTGTTGTATGCTGTAATATACCGTTTCATAAGCCCAGCCAATAAAGCTAAATATCGCAAAGCACAAGAAATATTGGCAAAAACTCATCATTTACCCCCCCTTGTTTAAATCATTTGTATCTCCTTATACAATTCAGCATAGTCCCCCATAATCTTTGTATTTATCTTTCTGTACGCTTCTTTTTTAAATGTTTCATAAAGAGAACAGTATTTATCCGCCAAACATACTATCCATCCTTCTCGGCAAGTCGGCGGAATTACAGTAAGCGGGAACATATGCTTTTTTATAATATCGCGTTCTGTATCGGTCAAATCAAAATCTCTGTCAGCATTTCTAAGAGCCGTCATAGGATGAGTAAAACCGTGTATTCTTCTCTCCTTTTCGCCGTCATGCCAATCATATAAGAAATAATCGTGCAGCAATGCTCCTCTTATAAGGTCACGCTTTTTGTACTTTATACCGAAAAACTCGGCAATTTTAATACTGTAATACGCAACCGCAATCGTATGCAAAAGGCACGAAGTGTCACCGTGCTGAGTAAACTTTTCCATACGTCTTAAATGCGATTTTTGTGACAAATTATGCAAACAATACAAAACTGAATTCATTTATTCTACCGCCTTTTTTAATTTACACATAGCCTTCTTTACCTATTATTATAATCACTGACATTTAATATGTCAATATATCTGCCGTCAAATTTATAAAATTTTAATATTACGCAAAAAAACAAGCGATTTTCATCGCTTGTTTTTCATCTTATTGAGCTATTATTATACGAATTCTGCCACCCAATGTCTGTGCCTTATCGTAATAAGCAGTAAGCTTATAATTTCCGTTTATAGCATCATCAAGTGTTATCTTCAGATATTTATTAACATCTGTCTTATGATATACAATCACCTTATCACTAAGCAAATATGTTTGATTATTGATTTTCGCCTCTGTACGTGTAAGCGAAGTTATATTGCTTGGATACGATGAAAGCTGACGCATACTTTCAATACCTGTCTGATTCATACTGAATCTGTGCGGACCTTTTACATTTGTTGAGAATGCAGTCGCATATGTGTTTTGCGTACCGTCTATATCAATAGTATATGTATGAGTTGTCGAATCAACAGCAGTGATTACACCGTACTTATAAGCGTCACCCGTTATATCTTTCAATATAAGCTCGTCAATCTCACCGGCTTTATTCTTTGAATAATACAATACGCTTGAAGATTTTATCGTAACACCGTCAAGACGCTGCGGATAAATTCTTGTGTACATTGCTAAGTCGTCGCTTGCAGTTCCGGCAGTGTCAAGAATCTTCACATCGTCTGCAAGGGTATAATCGCCAAATTTATTCTTTTCGGAATTAAACTTACCGCTTACGCTGTCATACCCCTTTGCTCTTGAAAGACTTGCTTTACCGTTTGTAAATGATACATTTACTACAGCACATTTAAGCGAACTGCAATCTGATGAAGTCGCATATTCATTTACTGTTCCGTCAGGTGTAACAACCTTTGCATAGTAACTTGAATATACCGTATTATCAGGGTTTGTGAAATCTTTTTTGCCTGTTTCCGTAACAAATCCTACTGTTGTGTGTGAAGATGTACTGTCACTTCCGCCGACAACTCCAGCTACTTCGCCGTTTCTGCCAAGAAGAAGTGTTACGGTATCACCATACTTAAATGTTCCGCTTGATGAAAGTGCATTAAATGCGTCTACGCTTTCAACAGAATACTCTTTACCCGAAATTGTAACGCTTGTCGGCGAATCCTTTGTCGGTGACGCCTTTTCGTACACGCCTGTAACCTTATCCGTATAAGCAAGCACCATATTCAAATCTTTACAATAGTAAATAATATCGTTAAGCTGAATTTCTGACGCGTCAACCTTATTACCGCTTCTCATTACTGTTGTCGAACCGTTTGTATCGAAATTCGCGATCCAATTTGAATTTGTAACCTTGACCGGTCCTTCCATATTACCCTTTTCATAGCTTACGTAATCAACATTACTTCCGTCCATCTTGACATAAAGAATGTCGCCCATAGCCATTTCATTCTTTACAGCACCGTATGTACTCTTATTCTTATCTTTGTAACAAGTTGTGCCGTCTGTTATATCAATCTGTTCAAAACTGCCGTTTTTATAACATATAACAGCGTCTGAAAGAAGTGAATAGATTACATATTTATCAAAGCTGTCCGTACCTGTTTCGCTGTCTTTTGCAACAAGCATTGCATAGTCAACAGAACCGTTTGAATTTTTAAACAGCTTGAATGTATCGCCTTTTTCGGCTTGCATTGCGGCATTTTCGTATGTAAGTGCCTGTGACTTGTAATATGTAGTTGTGTTTGAATTGATGTTATACATATCGCCGTCAAGAATTATATCGGAACCGATTACGTTTGAAACGGTGTATTCTTCAACTTGCTGGTCACGCGGTGTAAATGACACAAAATCTTCATCGTTCTTTACGACAATATCGCCTTTTCTGCCGACATAATCGCTGTTGAAATTACCGTCAAATTCAAATGTTCCGGCTGTTGTATAGATTTTGTCAATACCAAGTGAGCTGTCCTCGTTGTGTGACGCAATAATCGTAACACCCTCAATAACTTTACTGTCAAACACTGAAGTTATAAGTTTGCTTTGATTATCTTTGATTTTTGTGTCAAGTGTATTGTAAATAAGTCTTGCAACCTGACGTCTTGTAAGTGCCTCGCCTTGCTCGGCATTTACGTTCTTTGTAATTTCAAGACTGTTTGCAAGCCCCATTTGACCGTAAGGCCATGAATCGCCGAAGTCCTGTGTTGTGTATCCAAGCACCTTTAATACCATTGTAAGTGCCTCTTCATATGATACCGTATTGTCAGGTCTGAATGTTGAATCAACATACCCCTCCGCAATTCCGGCTGATACAGCGGCCTTTATGTAAGGTGCTGACCAGTGAGTATATGTAACATCTTTAAAAGGTGATACTTTTAAACCTGTTGCTACTGTATCTTTGTAGCTTGATGACGCTACTGCAATTTTTGCAAATTCCGCTCTTGATACATTGTCATCCAGTCTTAAATTGCCGTCATCATCGCCGACCATTATATTAAGTTCCGACAAAAGCGACATAATATCTTCGTCATTATTCCAGTCTGCCAATACAGGCAAAGTCGATAATGACATAGCCGCCGCCAAAACAAAAGAAATTATTTTCTTCATAACTTACTTCCTTTCCGTGCAATATTATCGTACATACTATAAAATCAAGAAAATCTCAGTCCGAGAGAAAATTGTTCACAGTGCGTTTTTGCAGTGAGCGGTGCCGTACGTTTGTACTGCCCTCGGTTGCATAGGCGAGCAACAGACCTTTGGTCTGTGACCAGCCCGAGCAAAAAAATGTGCTGTGGGCAATTTAATCCGGACGATTAATCATAACGTAACGCATCTATCGGATTTAATTTGGCAGCTTTTTTAGCAGGCATATAGCCGAAGAACACACCTATCATCGCCGAAACCGTAAACGACACTACAATAGATGTCGAGGTCGGTAATATATCCATCCCCAAAAGTTTACCTGCCAGTATTGCCAAGAGCGAGCCTACAATAATACCGATTACACCGCCCAAACAACTAAGCATACCCGCCTCAATAACGAATTGAGAAAGTATATCTTTCTGCTTTGCACCAAGCGATTTTCTGATACCTATTTCCCTTGTACGTTCCGTAACCGACACAAGCATAATATTCATAATACCGATACCGGCAACAACAAGCGATATAGCCGCGATTGCGATAAGCATAAGTTCCATTTTATCAAGAATATCGGTTACACTGTCTGCCATAGACTTCATTGACGTTACAGTATAGTAATCACTGTCGCCTATATCTTTATCACAAAGTGCTTCTAAAAGCAAAACCGCCTCTTCTACCTTTTCCTGGTCAACCGCATAGACAACATAGCTGCTTACGGTTGATGTACGGTTTGTGTATGACGCCAAAGTGTACGGTATATACACACAGTTATCCGAAGAATTTTCTGTCGAGTCGTCCTGTTCTTCAAGTATTCCGACAACTTCATACGGCGTACCCGTTATTTGAATAGACTTACCGAGTGCGTCACCGCCGAAAACTTCTTTTGCTATATAAGTACCGATAACGCAGACTTTCTGCTTTCTCTCAACGTCAACATATGTAAGCTCACGTCCGTATGTAATATTATACTTTTTCATTCCGAGATAGTATTCGTTTACACCTGTTGCCTGTGTTGAAATTGTATCACTGCCGTTTTTTATAAATGCAGGCATTGAAACTGTCGGTGACTGACCTGCAATAATATCGGAATGTTCTTCCGCAAGCTGTTCCATTTCTTCAGGCTTTACTTCCTTTGTCGCGGAACGGTCTTGAATTGAAACATTGATTGATTCAATACCCATTTCTTCAAATGTTTCCGTTATTTCCGATGTCATTCCCGACATAAGACTTACAAGCGCAATAACCGCCGTAATACCGATTATAATACCGAGCATTGTAAGTATTGAACGCATTTTGTTGCCGACAATACTTGACATTGCCATTTGAAAACATTTCCAAATACTCATAATCAAGTCGCCCCCTTTGCTCTTTCATCTTCGGGAGCATCTTCGCCGGCACCGTGCTGGTTCATTACTGTTACGTCACCCTCTGCCGGACCGTCATAAACGATACGTCCGTCTGTTATACGAATGATACGTTTTGCTTTTGCCGCTATCGAGTTATCGTGAGTGATAAGAATAATCGTATTACCCTCCGCATTAAGTTTCTGCAAAAACAGCATTACTTCACGACCTGTACGCGAGTCAAGTGCACCTGTCGGCTCATCGGCAAGTATTACCGACGGATCGCCTGCTAAAGCTCTTGCTATTGACACTCTCTGTTGCTGACCACCCGAAAGCTGTGTCGGGTGGTTTTTCGCTTTTGATTTAAGTCCTACTCTGTCAAGTGAAGCAAGTGCTCTTTTCTCTTGTTCCGCGTCGCTAAGTCCCGCATACAAAAGCGGCAGTTCAACGTTTTCCAATACTGTTAATTTCGGCAGTAAGTTATATTGCTGAAATATAAATCCAAGCATTTTATTTCTTACATCAGCCAATTCATCTTGACTGTAATTATTAATTTCTCGTCCGTTTAATCTGTAAACACCCTTTGTTGCCACGTCAAGGCAACCTATAATATTCATACAAGTAGATTTACCACTACCCGACTGACCTACTATAGCAACAAATTCGCCTTTGTTTATAGTAAGAGATATTCCGTCAAGTGCGTGAACTTCCGTATCACCCATATGATAAATCTTATAAACATCTTTCATTTCTACCAATGGAGGCATTTTACTTCACCTCCGCTTTATCTTCCGCCCGGCATTCCGCCGCCGCCGGACATTCCTCCGCCGCCTGGCATTCCGCCACCACCGGACATTCCGCCGCCTGACATTCCGCCGCCTGACATTCCTCCGCCGGGCATTCCGCCCATATTGCCATTAGGAACTACATACATTTCTTGAGCATTTTGAACACCGAATGACGCATTCGCACTTGACGATTCTGTGTCAAGCGTTCTTACCTGGTCTTTTTCTGTTAAACCTGACTTGATTTCGATATAGTCTGTATCGTTAATTCCTGTTTCAACCTGAATTGCACGGTAACCGTCAGGTACATCTATATTAGTAGGTACACTTTCTTTAGTCACCGAAATTTCATCCGATTTATCACCGTTCGGTGTATCGCCGCTTACAACCGGCATACCGCTTGACTGTGGCTTATCATCCTTATCATCGGCTTTCTTCTTATCGTCCGTTTTACCCGATTTATCTTTATTACCCTTTATAATATCCGTAACATCATTTTCGTGAGTTGTTCCGTCGTCCTTTACAAATACAATATTGCCTCTGTTTACACTGTTTACAGGTACAGCAATTACATTGTCAGCCTCTTCAACAACAATTTCGGCGTCAACATTCATACCCGGCAACAAATCGCCGTAATTTTCTATTTGAATTTCGATAGTGTATGTTGTTACACCGTTTTCGTTTACACCGTCTACAGGAACTTTTGTAACCACACCTTCAAATTCACCCTCTACCGCGTCTGCCGTTACAGTAGCTTTTTGACCTGTCTTAACAAGTGCTATTTCCGTTTCGTCAACGTCAATAGAGAATTTAACGCTTGACAAATCATAAATTACACAAAGCGGATCTGTTGCATTTGAAGAATCTATCGTATCGCCTGCTTTTGAGTTTTTCTTAACGACTGTACCCTCAATCGGAGCTTCTACAACATAATCGTCAACTGCGTCCTGTGCTTTTTCTATACCAAGTTCGGCATCGTCAAGTGCAAGCTGTGCGTTCTTTATGCTTGAATCCTGTGAGAAAGTATCATTTTGCAATACTTGCTTTTCAAGTGCCAAAACCGCATCATTATATGAAAGCTGTGCATTGCTCATTGTCGAGTTTTGATTATCATACTTAACATATCCGACTTTTTGACCGCTGTAAACAGAATCTCCTACCGCAATGTTAAGATTTTCAAGGGTGCCTGATGCTGTTGATGTGATTGTTCCCTCGCTTACATATTCAAACTGTGCCGTATTTGCACAAGCAACTCCGTTTATTTCCGCACTGCCGTAATCATTTGTTGTAAGTGCGCCGGGATTTGTGACTTCAACCGTTACATACACAACTTTAGCGTGTGCGTCTGTTGAAACGGCTGACGATGATTTTTCTTTAACAGTTCCGTAAATCGTATCGCCCGAACCTATAACAGATACTGTTGCGGCTGCGCCTGTCTGAATACTTTCGGCATCAACTTCATTAAACGGTATTCTCAGTTTCATATAAGAATCATCATACAATGTTGCAACCGCTGCACCGGCATTGATATGGTCACCTTCTTTTACGGATAATTCTTTAACTTTACCTGCTGAATTTGACTGTATGTATTGATTGTTTTTAGTATCGTTAAGCGAATTTAATGCCTTTGTCACTGCATTTTGTGCAGACTTTGTACCGATATTGTTTGAAGAAACAGTCTGTGCCTTTTGCTTTACTGCGTCAACATATGCCTGTTGTGCTTTTGCAAGTGCATTTTTTGCCGTACTCAAAGAATTTTGAGCGTCGCTGTCCTCAAATTGATAAAGCTTATCACCTTTCTTAACAACGTCACCCTCTTTGAATGTATCACTTGTTATATCGCCCGACTTGATTGTCGTTACGTTATACGAATCATTCGGTTTGATAGATGATGAACCTGTGATTGTATTAGTGATTGTTCGGCGTTCAACCGGAGAATCGGTATACATAACTTTTACGGCACTGTTGTTTTTGGACTTTATAATAAGTCCCGAACATATGCCTGCAAGTATTGCTATTACAAGAATAATTATAAGTAATTTCTTTCCTATCTTAAACTTACCGATAAAGAACTTCTTGTTTTGCTTGTCATATCCAATGAATTTCTTTTTCGGTTTCTTTTCTTCTTCCTCACTGTCGTCATCATCATCTGAAAATCCAGATGTTTCTTCAAAAGTGAGTTCGTCTGCATTTGTATCTTCTGTGTTAGATACTTCTGCTTCGCTTTCCAAAAGCTTTTGCTCCTTTTCAGAAGTAAAATCTCCCATATTTCTTGCCTCCTGCACCTTTATATTTTTAACTTATCTGCTCTGCGACTTTATTTAATTTATCGCAAAACATTTTAAGGTCTGCTTCATCTACATCTCTAAAACATTCCTGTAAGTTTCTGATTATAACTTTCCTTTGATTATCATATGCTTTTCTGCCCTCGTCAGTAAGAACTATATAACTCTTACGCTTATCGGTTGTATCCGATATACTTTTAACCCAGTTTTTTTTCTTCAAAGCCTTTATGCTTTGAGAAATAACCGCCTTGCTGACTTTTAAAATGTCACTCATCATAGTGACCGTCATCATTTTTCCGTCATTTGCGGACTGAGTAAGTAAATTCAACATCATATAATCGCCCCTTGACATTCCCTCAAAAGGATACTTTGAAAGAAACCACAGCTTTATCCTACTTACGATTTCCCAACATTGAAGAAACATTTCTTCTTTCACCGTGTATCCCCCCACACACCGTAATATTAAATTTTGTTAATTTACTCAGCTATTTTATCACCACGATTATTCAAAGTCAATATTTACACTTTTGATACAATATGAATTTACACTTTATTCACATTTCATTTGAATATTATTAACTTTTAGTATATAATAACTATATCATAATTGTACGAGGTGATATTAAGTGAAAAAAACATATATTGATACGGCTATGGAACGTATCGCACCTGATTTAATACTTAAAGGAGGAAACGTTGTCGATGTTTTTTCGGGCAGAGTTATTAAAGCCGATGTTATTATAAAAGACGGTATTATCTGCGGTGTCGGTTCATACAGCGGTGAAAACGAACAAGACGTTTCCGGCAAATATATTATGCCGGGTTTTATCGATTCGCACGTTCATATTGAATCATCTATGACGCAGCCGTCCGAATATGCAAAGGCAGTTATGCCTCACGGTATTACAACCGTTATTGCCGATCCTCACGAAATAACAAACGTATGCGGTGAGGACGGTCTTGAATTTATGTTAAAGTCTGCGAAAAATATTCCGCTTGACGTAAATCTTATGTTGCCGTCATGTGTACCTGCAACGCCTTTTGAACATACAGGTGCTAATCTTGACGCAAAAACAACTCAAAAACTTGCACCTAAATTCTTCGGTATCGGTGAAATGATGAATTATCCCGGTATTGTTTCAGGTGATGATGAAACACTCGGTAAGTTGTGTCTTGACATCATTGACGGTCACGCACCTTTGCTTTCGGGGCATGAGCTTGACGCATATGCAAGTGCCGGTATAAAAACCGACCACGAATGCAGTGTCGTTGAAGAAATGACCGAAAAGATAAGCAAAGGTATGTATATTCTTCTTCGTGAGGGTACGCTTTCGCTTGACGTTGCAAAACTTATCAAGGGTGTAACACCTTATACGTTAAGACGTTGTGCGTTTTGTACCGATGACAGATTTGTCGGCGAAATTATTCGTGACGGCAGTATTGACCACTGTATCAGAAAAGCCGTTTCACTCGGTCTTAACAATATTGACGCAATCATTATGGCAACGCTTAACGCTTGTGAAATCTACGGTATGAAGAATAAAGGGGCAATCGCTCCGTCATACATTGCCGATATTGTTGTTGCCGATGATTTGAATTTAAGTTCAATATCACAAGTCTACAAAAACGGCAAACTTGTATGTGAAAACGGTAAAGCATTGTTTGAATGCGAAACGGTTGACAATTCAAAAGTTACAAATACCGTTCATCTGCCGAAAATATCAGCCGACTTCTTCAAGACTGATGTTAAAGACAAATTTGACGCTATCGAACTTATACCCGAAAGTATTATCACAAAAAAGGTTACTGTATCGTATTCCGACAGCCTTTCTAAAGTATGCGTTATCGAACGTCATCATAATTTAGGTACAAAGGGTATCGGATTTGTAACCAATTACGGAATTACAAACGGTGCTATCGCCACTTCTATCGGTCACGACAGCCATAATGTAATCGTTATCGGCGATAACGACAGCGATATGGCACTTGCCGTAAATACTCTCGGTACAAGCGGCGGTATTGCAGTTTGTTCAGAGGGTAAAGTTATCGCATCAATGACTCTTGATATTGCGGGACTTATGTCCGTAAAATCAGCCGATGAAGTTACAAGAGAACACGATAACCTTTACAGTGCCGCAAAAGTGCTTAATATAACAGATAAAATCGATCCGTTTTTGTCACTTGCATTTTTGCCGCTACCTGTAATCCCCGAAGTTCGTATTACCGATTCGGGACTTTTCGATGTTATTAATTTTAAATTTGTGGAATGATGTTTTATTTTGCGGAGGGGCGATCATTGGTCGCCCTTTTTCTGTTCCCCTATCACCACCCCTCAGTCGACTCTGTCGACAGCTCCCCTCTATGGGAGACTTACTTGCCTCTCCTTGAGGAGAGGTGGCACGCAATGTCGGAGTAGTGGCTGTTATTCGACGTCCTTTTTTCACATTTCAACACGTTAAGGCAAGCCGATATGGCTTGCCTTATTTATTAATTTGTTGCACTTGTGTCAGTTGTATTATCCGCTGTTTTTTGTCTGTGACCGCCGCCGAAACCAGAATTTGACTTTGTTCCTATCTTCGTTATACTGCTTTCAATTTCGGCACTTCCGACTTCTTCACCGCTTGCGTAAACCGTATACGTTTCACCTGTTTTAAGTTTATCCGATGAGTACACAATCTTACTTCCTCCTTTAACTGCTGTATACTCAGCGATTGTCTTACCGTTTGAATCAGTTATCTTAACTTCATCACCCGCGGAAATCTGTGAAGTTGTGTATGCCAAAATTACGTTTTGAGCAGAGTAACTGTTTGGACTTTCGTCCATACCGCTGCCGCTTACACCTATAATTGTACCGCCGTTTACTATAAACGCACCGTCTGTATCAAAAGCACTTTCTGCACCTGTTGCCTGTGCGTCAACCGTAACAGTACCGCCATTGATGAACAATGAACCGTTTGAATCAATACCGTCTGCATCGGCAACTATTTTAATATTACCGTCGTTGATTTGGATATGATGTTCACTGTCCTGTTCATTACCCTCGGCTTGTTGCATATTCGGCGGTGTCATTTGTCCGCCGTTTTGGTCGCTTGACATATCCGGCGGTGTCATTTGACTACCGTTCTGGTCGCTTGACATATCCGGCGGTGTCATTTGATTACCGTCCTGTCCGTTTGACATTTCCGGAGGTATCATTTGTCCGCCGTTTTGGTCGCTTGGCATTTCAGGCGGTGTCATTTGATTACCGCCCTGTCCGTTACTGTTTCGTCTGCCAATTTGACCTCTGCCGCCCTGCTGACCGCCTTGCATATTAGTACCGCCGCCGAAACCGCCGTTTTGATTTGCACCTGTACCGCCTGAATTAAATCCGTCATCACTTGCAGTTATGTCAATATTACCGCCGTTTATCGTCAAAATCTCCTTACTTTCAATACCCTCGGTTGATTTTGTTATCGTTATATCACCGTCATCAATCGTTACATCACCATGACATGATATACCTTTTTTACTCTCCGACGATAAATTAAGTGTACCGCCCGTAATATTTATATCAGACGTACAATGAATAGCATGGTCTGTTGAATTAACTGTAACTTCACCGCCCGATATATCAAGCATCCAATCCGCTTTTATACCTTTGCTTGAAGTATCGTCACTGTCGTCACTTTCTTCTGTTTGCGTAAATTGATTATTATTCATTTGTTCACGCATTGATTGAATTTCATCATCTGTCATTTGTGACAAATCTTTCATTTCACCTCGACCGCCGAAGTCATTAGATGTACTTGCATTAACCTCGCCTGTTGTCGTAACATTCACTTCACCGTCCGATATATCAAGTATTTCTTCCGCTTGAAGTCCGTCACCCTCTGCAGTAACATTTACAGTACCTCCGCTTATCGCAAGCGTGTCATTTGCATGAATACCGTCATTTTTTGCATTTACAGTAATATTTCCGTTACCGATTTCAATGCTGTTACTGCTGAAAATACCGTGATTATAATTTCCGTTTACGGTAAGTAAGCCACTGCCCTTAATTTCAAGATTATCTCTTGATGTTATACAGCCTTTTTCATTTTCATCACCGCTTGTATAATTTTCTCCGTCCGTCAAAGTATTTTCGGTATTGTCCGTCAAAGTGATATAAGCCTTTTCGGCATTCTTTACATATACAGCCGAACCGTTTTTATTTGTAAGACTCATACCCGACAAACGAAGTTTAACTTTTTCTTCGGTGTCAATAACAATTTGACCGTCATCAAGTGTGCCTGTGACTTCAAAGTCACCGCCCTTTGAAATTGTTATAATGTTATCCGATACGCTTATACCGTCACCTGTAACTTCAACATTGTCAAGATCAACCGTTCCTGTGTTGTTTTTCCAAGACTCGTCCTCATCATCTTGCGGAGTGGTTATTGTAACTGTGTTGTTCTTTTCGTTCCACTCAACATCAAGTCCGAGCATATCGCTTATTGCACGAATCGGAACAAGTGTTCTTCCGTCCTCAATTATAGGTGAAACATCAAATGAATATGTTTCGTTATTCTTAATCATATCACTGCTGCCGATAGTCATTTGTATAGTCTTTGACTTTTTCTTTGCGGTTATCGTCTGTGTGTCGCTGTCCCATTTAACCTTTGCACCGAATGTTTCAAATATGGTACGCATAGGAACCATTACTCTGTCATCTACGATTTCAGGCTGAACGTCAAAGCTGATCTTTTCACCGTCATATGTAACCGTAATATCATTGCTCTTTGCCAAAACACATCCGCTGCCGATTGTTGCGGTAATTGCAACTACTGCTGCTATACTTATCATCTTTTTCTTTAATCCGATATTCATTTTTATTACCCCTTTCCTTTATGTTGATTTCATTATACATTTAGTTTCTTAAATAAACCTTAAAGGAAGAATTTTATTTATGAATATTTTGTTAATAAAAAAAATGGCTACGAATATGTAGCCATCTCAAATTGCAGACAAAACCATAATGATTTTGTCTACTTTATTTTAGGGTGTTTGAGGTGCTAACCTCATTGAAAATCATTTCTGGCGACCTGTGCGGCAGAAATGGCTTAAAATCTAAAGTTTCGACTTTGGAGGAACTTTATGATTTTTTCTCTGAAAATACTCAAAAATTACATCGTAAGATGTGATTTTTGGGCAGGCGACAAGTTGTCGCCTGCCGTTCTCTTTATATTATATATCCGAAGTACCTCGCAACAAAAATCCAAAATGTAAGGCACAATGACGACATAAGCGTCGTTGCAACGACCACGCTTGATGTAAGCACGCCCTCGTGCCCCATATTTTTTGCCATAATATAGCTTGACGGAGTTGTCGGTGAGCCAAGCATTATAATAAGTGCAACAAGTGCTTGGTCACGGAAACCGAGCTTTATCGCAATCGGCAAAAATACCGCCGGCAGAACAACAAGTTTAATCATAGTTGCCGCTATTGTCGGCTTAATTTTCGCTATCGCTTTTCGTCCCTCAAAGCCCGCACCGATTGTTATAAGTGCAAGTGGTGATGCCATTTTTGCAAGCGACGCTAATGTTTTATCGATTATTTCGGGAAAATCAATTTTCAAAAGTGACGCCGCAACACCCAAAACAATACCTATTATAATAGGATTTTTAACAATATTAATAAGTGAATTTATAATATTGCCTTTGCCGTCGCCGTCCTTTTCCCCTTCAAAAGTCAAAACAAGCACCGCAAATATATTGAAAAGCGGTACACAGCCGATAATCATAACAGGCGCCATTCCGCTGTCGCCGTATATATTTTGAATAAACGCAACACCCAATATCGCCGCACTGCTACGATAACCGGCTTGTACAAACTCACCCACTATCTTTTTATCTTTAATCAAAAACTTTGCCGCAATCCACAATCCGAAAAATGCCACTGTCGTAACCAATGCACAATACAAAACATATGTAATATCAAAATCGCCGATTATATCGGTAGTTGACAAGTCAACGAACAACAGCACCGGCAACGTCACAACAAAGTTAAACTTATTCGCCGTCTTAACAAATCCGTCATTTAGAATTCCTATCTGTTTCAGAACGTATCCGACCACTATAACAAGGAATACGGGAAGTGTCGCATTAAGACTGTAAATTAAACTATCCATTTAATCTAATCACCTCTGATTTAATTTAAAAGAGAGTGTTGCACCGCAACACCCTTTCAGACTGTCGATAAATTGTCCGGAACGTGCAAAATATTATACTATAAAAACTAATTTGCAATTATAACAAATAACAGGCAAGCCTATCATTGATATACGGCTTGCCTGTGCACTTTTTGAGAAAATAAACTCTAACGTACAAACGTACGCCAACGAGTTCATTTTCTCAAACTCCGAACTAATTTCTCGAAGTCTGCTTTATCTGTTATTTCACAACTATATTAACAAGTTTACCCGGTACTGCAATCACCTTGACAACGTTCTTACCCTCGATAAGTCCTTTTATCTTTTCGGTATTCATTGCAGCCTCTTGTGTGCCGTCCTTATCAAGACCTGCCGGAATCATAAGTTTATCCTTAATTTTACCATTAATCTGTACAACGATTTCAATTTCATCATCAACAGTCTTGCCCTCGTCATATTTCGGCCATGGCTGAAGTGAAAGAAGTTCGCCGTTACCGTAAGTCAGCCACAATTCTTCAGTCATATGAGGCGCAACAGGGTTTAGAAGTGTAATAAGTGTCTTATATTCGCCCTTTGTTACACTGCCTTTCTTTGAAAAATCATTTACAAGACTCATCATAGTTGCAATAGCCGTATTGAACTTCATTCTCTCGAAGTCCTCGCCGACTTTCTTTATAGCCTTATTTATATTCTTTTCAAGGTCAGCACTGTAACCTTCTTCGTCATTTACGATTGACTGCAAGTTCCATACTCTTTCAAGGAACTTATAACAGCCTTTCAAACCTTGCTGTGACCACGGAGTTGACTGATCGAATGCACCGATGAACATTTCATATGTTCTGAATGCGTCCGCACCGAATTCTTCTACAACTTCATCAGGATTTACAACATTACCTCTTGACTTAGACATCTTTTCATTGTTTTCACCAAGAATCATACCGTGTGAAGTACGTTTCATATACGGTTCTTTTGTAGGAACTACGCCTATATCATATAGGAACTTATGCCAGAAACGTGAATACAAAAGGTGAAGTGTTGTATGCTCCATACCGCCGTTATACCAATCGACAGGTGACCAATATTCCAACGCCTCTTTTGACGCAAGTGCCTCATCATTATGCGGATCCATATATCTTAGGAAATACCAGCTTGAGCCTGCCCACTGCGGCATTGTATCTGTTTCTCTTTGTGCCTTACCGCCGCAGCACGGACAAGTTGTTTCAATCCAATCATATGCTTTTGCAAGCGGTGATTCACCGTTTTCACCCGGTTCAAATGTTTCAATTTCAGGAAGTTCCAAAGGAAGTTCACTTTCAGGAATAGGCACCCAACCGCACTTATCACAATGTACAAGAGGAATAGGTTCACCCCAATAACGTTGACGTGAGAATACCCAGTCACGAAGTTTGAAGTTTACTTTTCTCTTTCCAAGACCTTGCTTTTCAAGCCATTCAATCATTGTAGGAATAGCCTCTTTTACCGGCAAGCCGTTTAGGAACTCGGAATTTACCATATTACCCTTGTATACATCTGTATAAGCCTCTTCTTGTACGTTCTTACCGCCTGAAACAACTTCAATAATAGGAAGATTAAATTTCTTTGCAAAATCCCAGTCACGGCTGTCGTGTGCAGGAACTGCCATAATTGCACCTGTACCGTAAGTTACAAGTACATAGTCAGAAATAAATACAGGAAGTTTTGCACCGTTTGCAGGATTCACCGCATAAATTCCCTCAAGTTTAACACCTGTCTTTTCCTTTGCAAGCTCTGTTCTTTCAAATTCAGACTTCTTTGCCGCCTCTGTCTTATATGCAAGCACTTCGTCATAATTTGTAATTGAATCTTTCATCTTTTCGATAAGCGGATGTTCAGGTGACATAACTGTATAAGTTGCACCGAAAAGTGTATCTGCACGCGTTGTGTAAACAATCATTTCATCGCCTGTTGAAAGTTTAAACTTAACCTCTGCGCCCTCACTTCTGCCTATCCAGTTTTTCTGCTGTGTTTTAATCTTTTCAAGATAATTTACATCGTCAAGGTCATCGATAAGACGTTGTGCGTACTCGGTGATTTTAAGCATCCATTGGCTCTTTCTCTTTTGAACAACTTCACTTCCGCATCTTTCGCAAACACCGTTTACAACTTCTTCGTTTGAAAGTCCTACTTTACAGCCGGTACACCAGTTAATCGGCATTTCCTGCTTATATGCAAGTCCGTGCTTAAAAAGCTGTAAGAATATCCACTGTGTCCATTTATAATAGCTCGGATCGGTTGTGTTGATTTCTCTTGACCAGTCGAATGAGAAACCAAGCATTTTAAGCTGACGTGTAAAGTTAGCGATATTCTTTGCCGTTACGATTTTCGGGTGTACCTTGTTTTTAATAGCAAAGTTTTCAGTCGGAAGACCGAATGCGTCCCAGCCTATCGGATAAAGTACGTTGTAACCCTCCATACGACGCTTTCTTGCAATAATATCAAGTGCCGTATAGCTTCTCGGGTGACCTACGTGCAAGCCCGCACCTGACGGATACGGGAACTCTATCATTGTATAAAATTTAGGCTTTTTGCTGTTTGTTTCAGCGTGGAATGCACCTGTTTCTTCCCACTTATCCTGCCATTTTTTTTCAATAGCTTTAAAGTTGTAACTCTCCATTTGTATATTTGCTCCTTTAAAATTTATTCTTCTTCTGATTCGTCTACGTTACCGACATCGTCCCAAAGACGTTCGATAGCATAAAATTCACGCATTTCGTGCTGCATAACGTGAACGATTACGTCACCGCAGTCAACCAAAATCCAGCTGCCGCCTCTGTAACCCTCTTTATGATTTATCTCAAAGCCTGCCTCTTCAAGCTTTTCTTCAATTTCATCAACACACGCTCTTACCTGTACCGTCGACTGACAAGACGCAACAACAAAGTAATCCGCAAGAGATGTCTGTTCTGCAACGTCAAGCACTTCTATATTTGTCGCTTTCTTATCTTCAAGTGCCTTTTGAATAATTTCAACCTTAGTCATTTAGTGTCCCTCCTTTTATTTTCCGTTCATCAGCATATAATTCCATGCCGATAATGTATTGGGGTGTATTATTTTATTTTTCTGTGCATTAAATACAATGCTTTGTTTAAGTCCAAGAATAAATGCCCTGTCAATATTTTCGTACGCCGCTTTCCTAAGCTCCTCCACTCCGTCAAAATCACGCATAGGCTCAATCATATCCGCAATATAGATTATCTTATCCAAAAGCGACATATTCTCCTTTGCGACCGTGTGGCACATTATCGCGTCAAGCACGTCTTTGTCGTTCACTCCGTACTCAGCCTTTGCAATTTTTGCACCGAGCGGTGCGTGAATGACAGGCTTACACGCAAGCGTTATATCATCAAGCACAACACCGTACTTTTGACAAAGTTTTATCTGTTCGTCTGTGTCATAACCCTTTGCACAATCATGCAAAATTCCGGCTGTGTATGCTTTTTCGGTATCTGCACCGTACTTTTCGGCAAGCTTTACCGCTTCGTCACACACTCCAAGGCTGTGCTTATATCGTTTTTCGCTTAGCGTACTCTTTAATTTATTCTTGTAATTATCTATCATTTTCATTTTCCTTATAAAGATGATACTTATTTATATAATCTCTAACATTTTCAGGCAGCATATATCTTACCGTCTGACCGTTTTTCACTCTGTTTCTTATATCCGTTGAAGATATTCTAAAAACGGGTGCTGATATAGGAAATATCCGACCGTTCATTTTTTCTTTTACGGCCTTTATCGTTTCCGTAAGCGACTTTAGCGATTTTCTCGGAAATACAAGCAATGAACACATTTCAAGTATTTTATCGGGCTTGTACCACTTATTAAAATCATTAAGCGAATCTTCACCGATTATAAAAAACAAATCGTTATTCGGATATTTTTCTTTTAAATATCCAAGCGTGTTTACCGTATACGATTTTTCACTGCGATTAATTTCAAAATCGTCCTCCTCAAAAGCACTGTTATCCGCTATGGCAATATGCGTCATTTCAAAGCGTTGTTTTGCCGTAACGTTCGCACTCTTATGAGGCGGATTGCCGTCCGTTATAAATATCACACGGTCAAGTCCGTATTCCTCCCTTGCCATTTCCGCAATTAAGAGATGTGCGTTATGGATAGGATTGAACGTACCGCCCATTATTCCTATTTTCATTTTCTCGGCAACTCGATTTTTCTGTATTTTTCTTCATCGGATTTACGATAAATTATAAACTTATTTCCGATTGCCTGCACCGGCTCAGCTCCAAGACGTTCCGCAACGTAATTGCAGGTGTCGCGAGTATCAAGCATTGCAGTTTCAAGTATATGCACCTTTACAATTTCACGTTTTGTAAGTGCTTTGTTAAGTCCGTCAATAAATGCGTCGGTAACACCTTCTTTGCCTATTTGGAATATAGGTTCAAGCTGATGCGCCATTTTTCTTAAATACGCTCTTTGTTTTCCTGTTATCATTAATATCCTCCGAAGTAATTTTTATCATAAATATACATATTTAATTATATCATTTCAATATTGTATTGTCAATAAAAAAACAGGCAATAAAAAAACCCCAAAATAACCGTCAGTTAAAGTCGAGTTTCTACCTGCTCATGCAGGTGGGCTAAATCCCGTTTACTTTATATGTCCACTGGCATTCCCGAAGGAACGGAGGCGTATACGCCATAAACGGAGATAATATCCCTTTTAAGAAGTGTTGGTAAAAAAAAGACTTTTAAACGCGAAATCTCAGGGTAATTAGCTATTTTGTTTTTCTGTTATTATAATAGCACATAATGAACAAAATTTCAATAGGAAATTTATAGTTTTTCAAAAAAACTTACAAAACGAATTATTTTGACATTACCTCTATGGTTTTGCCGATATTATTCTTCGTTTGCCATTTCCTCATCACGTCTTAAAAATTCATTAAATGCAGCCTCAAGTCTTGCCTCATCCTCAACCATTACAAGCTCAGCCTCTTCTGACTCAACGTCACCCTCAACCTGCATAATAAGAACTTCATCATTTTCCTGACCTTCAGGAAGAACTTCAAGAAGTGCGAAATATGTTACACCTTCAAATTCAAATACATCGATTGTTTCAAATTCAATCATACAACCGTGTTCGTCTTCAAGCATTATTATGTTATTTTCCATTATAAAAATTCCTTTCTCTTTCCGTTATTTATTTTAACTATTTATATTGTAATATATACCACTTGAAATGTCAATCTATTTATTTTTTTGCGAACTTAAATATCCGTCAAGTATTATGCACGCCGCAACGGTATCCAATACATCTTTTCGTTTTTTTCCACGTGTATTTGTTTCATTCAGAAACCTTGCCGCACCGACAGACGAAAGTCTTTCATCCCAAAATACAATTTCGCCGTCATATATTGTTTTAAGTGCGTCGGCAAATTCGTGCGTTGCGTCAACACGAAACCCCTCACTTCCGTCCATATTTTTCGGCAGACCGATAACTATTTTTTCGGGTTTGTATTCGTCAAGTATTTCCTTTAATTCGGTCAGTAATTTTTCGGTACCTCTGTTTTTTATCGTTCTTACGCCTTGTGCCATAAAGCCGAGCAAATCACTTACCGCAATTCCCACTCTTGCGTCACCGTAATCTATTCCGAGTATTCTCATTATACTTCCTCCCTGTTAAAATCTCTTGCAAGCGATTTTATCCATTTATTTTTATTTATACGAATGACCGCCACCAAACTTTTTAACGGCTCATCACTTTTCATCAAAATCAGTACAAGCGGTACAGGCAACCTTAAAAGTGAACCTATCAGTGCAAGCGGTGTTGCAACACACCAAAGCGTAATAATTTCCGCAAACATACAAAATCTTGTATCTCCTCCACCGCGAAGTATTCCGACAATCGTAACAGATGAAACCGATACAAATATAGTTATGAACGCAATCGTTACCATCAATTCATTTGCAAGTGCCTTTGTTTCGGGCGGAATTGTGTAGAAATTGATAACAAAATTCTTCAAAAGCAATATAACTCCGCAGGCAATAACGCCGATAACATAGCTTAAATATTTTAATGTTTTTGCTTCAACCTTTGCCCTTTCGATTTTTCCCGAACCGATAGATTTACCTATTATAATTCCTGCCGCATTAGCGATACCGAATATAACAACCGTTGAAAGCTGTTGCACCATTGACGCGATTGAATTGGCTGCAACGGGGTCACCGGCTGAATATTTAATGTGTCCGAGTATTGCCGCTTGTGCCGATACACCGAGCGACCACATAACTTCATTTATAAATACAGGCAATCCGTGTTGAAACAAGTCAAGCGCAAATATCTTGTCAAACAAAAACAAATGCTTAGGTTTAAAATTAAGACGTTTGTCAATGCAGAAAATGTATATACTTACTATCAAAAATTCAAGTATTCTTGCTGTGAGCGTTGCAATCGCCGCACCGCGAATACCCAGCGCCGGTGCTCCGAGATTACCGAAAATAAGCACCCAATTCAAAAATACGTTTGTACAGAACGATGTAATATTTACCACAACAGATATTTTCACAAGCTCTATACTTCTTATACAGCATATCATCGTATTGCTTAGACCAAACAAAATATATGCAAAACCGATAATACGCAGATATGATATTCCTGCCGCGATTATTTCATCATTGTTTGAATATATCCCCATCACGGCTTGCGGAAATATAAGTACCGCAAGTGCCATAAGTGTTGAAATGACAAACGCAACTTTTAATATAATCGAATAAATCGACCGTATTGACGCAGTATCACGTTTTCCCCAATATTGCGCACTAAGTACCGTTGATGCACCCGCCAAGCCGAAACAGACAAGCGATAAAATGAAAAACGGCTGATTTGCAAGCGATGATGCTGACAAAAACACACCCGTATCGTCTGCTCGTCCCAACATAATCGTATCCATCATACTTGTCGCAAAACTGATAAGATTTTGCAGTGCAATCGGTATTGTTATTGTGAGCAGATTAATATAAAATCTCTTTTCCTTTACTATATGCAATTATTTCCCCTCCTATTTGTTGTATAATAGTAATATTATACACGCAAACTACATTAATAGCAAGTATTTTCTTGACTATTTTCTTTTAAAAAGGTATAATTTATCTATAAAATACTTAAAAGTTTGAGGTGATTTCTATGACAAAGAAAATGCTTTTTATTTTTAATCCACATTCAGGTAAAGGGCAAATAAAAAATCATCTTCTTGATATTCTCGATAAATTTGCCAAAGCCGAATATGACATTACAGTCCGTCCGACTCAAGAACGTTTGGACGCTTACAATTATATAAAAAATAACGGTGATAAGTTTGACCGAATTGTTGTATCAGGCGGCGACGGTACTTTAAATGAAGCAGTAAAAGGACTTATGGAATTTGACGCCGACAAAAGACCTTGTCTTGGATATATTCCAACAGGCACAACAAACGACTTTGCCTCTACTCTTGAATTGCCGAAAAGTATAGCGAAGTCGTCCGATATTGCCATAAACGGCGTTCCGTTTAAATGCGATATCGGTAAGTTTAACAGTACGACTTTTAACTATGTTGCCGCATTCGGCGCATTTACTGATGTTCCTTATGATACACCGCAGGAAACAAAAAACATTCTCGGTCATACCGCATATGTTTTGGAGGGTATGAAACGGCTTTCTTCCCTTCCGTCTTATCACGTTAAAATAAAATACGATAACGGCGAATTTGAAGGCGATATATTCCTATGTATGATTTTAAACGCAACCTCCGTTGCGGGATTGCATAAAACAAAACAACTTAAAAATGTAGATTTGAATGACGGATTGTTTGAAATGCTCGTTTTTAAACGTCCGACTAATCTTATCGAATTTCAAAATATTCTTATTAATCTTATGCGTGGCGAAAATTCCGGCGATGAATATTGGTTTGTAAAATCTTCGTATTTTGAATTTGAATGTGATGAGAATATTAAATGGACCCTTGACGGCGAATACGGCGGCAATCCTAAACATACCGTCATAAATGTTATGCCGTCCGCTATGACTTTTATCATTGATAAAACGCATAATATGTTGAAAGAATAAAAAAATTTAATTTTTTTATAAAAAAGTATTGACAAATCAACTTTTCACTGCTATAATGTATTATGTTGTTTGCAGATGTGGCGGAATTGGCAGACGCGCTAGACTTAGGATCTAGTGTCACCGACGTGGGGGTTCAAGTCCCTTCATCTGCACCATTACGAGTGTTTTTACAGAACCTGAACGGTTTTTTAAGAACACTCTTTTTTTATTTATCCTGCACACGCCGCATAGTGAATGTCTACACCTTGTCGTGTGTGTACAGATACATTATTTTCAGGTAATTTATCAATATTCGGTATCTCATCAATACTCCCTATACAGTTATAGTGGATTTTCAACCGTTGTATTCGTTTACCGTCAATTTCTTCGGCCTGATAGACTTCTATTTTTTCAATTAACTCATTCAGCATTTTCGTTGTCAATTTTCTTGCTCTTGTGTATTTCCTGACAGATGTTATAAACATATCAGTCGAAACAGACTTGTTTTGTTTTTTTGCGAGTTCATCTTCTAACTCTTTTACACGAATATTAAGCTCTTTTTGTTCAGTATCATACTTGACAGATAACTTTGAAAATCGTTCATCAGATATTTTACCTGAAACATTATCTTCATAAATTTTTTCAAAAAGAGTATCAAGCTCTTTTTCTCGTACCATCAAAGAGTTTAATTCTTTCTGCTTCATTCGCTGCTCCTGTTCTGCTGCCTTTATAGAATGTCCCATAACTATTTGAGCAAATTCCGTTTCATATTGTGTTGCAAACTTCGTCAATCGTCTAATTTCACCCAATACAACTTGTTCTAAAAAATCTACACGGATATAGTGAGTTGATGAGCAAACCTTTCTGCCGCCTTTATTATATCCTGAACAGTTAAAATACTTAATATCGTGATTTGCCTGATTGAAATGATACCATAAATTGCTGCAACAATCGGCGCATACCAGCAAACCCGAAAACATATTCTTTTCACCATCTGCCTTTTTGCGCTTTCTTGTCGTACTGCGTTTATTCTGTAAATTTTCCCAAACTGCACGCTCAATAATAGGCTCGTGAACATTTAAAAAAACTGCATGATTTTCTTTATCATTAGCAATTCTTTTTTTGTTTTTATAACCTCCGACTTTGAATTTTTGAGTTATCAAATTTCAAAATCGGCTTTATGGATAACGGATAGGGGGCTTGTACCATTTGCACACGATAAAAAAATATATATTATATAAGCACAAATAACAGAAATTTTACAGATAAAATCATAAAAAAATTGACTATTCTTAATTTCTGCCATATAAAAATAAAAAAGCGTAATACTATGTGTCATAAATACACACAATATTACGCTTTCATTGTTATTTACTGTTAAAGTGTCATTTTTCGCCTTGATAGGTGCAAAGATAGAATTAGAGTATTCTATTTTTTTGATAAATAAAGTTTTTATCAGACCTGCAAATGGGTTTCTCGTTTTTTACTCTATTCATATCTCCTGTACATTAGTAAATCGTTCACTATTACCTAAAATCAATTTATCACCTTTTGTTAATTTAACCTCAACCGTTCTACCGTTTTGTGAGATAATATTTTTACTGTTACAAATCATATTATTCGCGCAAAATGGAGGCAGTTCGATTATTATATTAAATGTTTTGCTTGCTGTTAATTCTGCTTTAAACTCATTTTGAGGTATATTCCATTCCATATCAATAGTGCCGCCCTCAAATCTCCAGCCTGTAATTTTTCCGTGCTGCATATTATCGCTAAGAGCCGGAAGAAGTTTTATCAATTTCTTTGATGAATACAAAATCATTTCCTGAACCGCGTTTACATATCCCATACTTGCGTCAAGCTGAATAGGAGCAGCAGAGTCCATTTCCAAAGACAAATCCATTCGCCGCCAATCATTATGCAGCGTGAAAAAATTAGTCTGCATACAGCTTCTTACGAGATTATTTAAGCAGTCCATCGCATCATTACCGCGATTAAATCTTGCATATATTGACGCCATATGCGCCTGCGACCAACCTGTTTGTGCGCTAATATCTCTCAAATCAACCGCCTTTTCAAATACTGATACCATATCGTCGTTTGTTGTTATTTCATCACCCGGAAAAACAGGATATATATGCGATAAATGCCTGTGATAATACCTGTCCTCAAAATCATCGTCCTGCCATTCCTTAACGGCTCCGTCTTTATTTACGCTATATTCGGGAATGGAATTTACAATTTTTTCCCATATTTTAATTTTGTTGCCGTATATATTATGCTCGACGCATAACTCTATTAAATTTGTAAACAATTCCTTGATTATCGCCAAATCCATAGTGGAATTAACCGTGCTTGTCATAGGGTGCGCCATATCAACATTGTCTTTTGGAATAAAATTTAAAGGAGAATTTTCGGGCGAAACACTCGGATATATTTTTATATGTCCGTTTTTATCAAACACAATAAAATCCTCGTAAAAATCCGCCGCCGCTTTCATAAACGGTAAAACAACACTATGCAGATATTCGGTATCTCCCGTATAGGAATAATATTTATAATAATACTGCGCCAGCCAACCCGCTGCGCCCGTCCAATTTATAATTACAGGAACAAGCTGACAAGGCAGCGGCATATTCGGTGTTGTTCCTGCCGGAATAAATATACCATTGCAGCCGTAAAGTTTTTTGGCGCACTCCTTAAAGCTGTCAAGTCTGCTTATATAATAGTCTAATAATGCCTTGTTAAGCTCCTCCAGATTGCCGATATTGGTATGCCAATACATCATCTGTATATTTTCATTCGCCATATTATGGCTCCATACAGCCTTATAATCTCCGCACCATAAGCCGTACATAGAAAACGGAAATCCGTCCTTAGAACTTCCCGATATAAACAAATACCGCCCGTACCGCCATAGTTTTTCGATAAGCTCATTCGGAGATTTGCCGCTATACGCTTTTAACATAAGTTCCTCATTCGATAAATCATTGTTCTCAAACAAGTTAAGCTCCGCACTATGATACAAGGCACTGTGAAGTGGAATATGACGGTTTAGATAATATTCATAGCTGTTATTCTCAAATTTCAACTTGTCTTTATCAGGACAGCCATTTACAAACACCTTTATTTTAATAAGAATATCAGACGCACAATTTACATTGATACGATTTTCAATGTTTTTAATATCACCGTCAGCACTTTCGATTTTTACCGCCGCACCGTATGGTTTTTTATTGGTATTAAGCGATTTATAAATGATAATATTACTGTCTATTTCAGTACGGCTATGTTCCTTTACATATTGATATGTTTTGTCGGAGCTGTCGGTAGCTGTTGGAACATCTAATGAAAATACAGCGTCCAAAAAAGGCTTATCTGCCTGTATTCTAAGAAGTATCATATCGTCTTTTCGTGATACGAATAAATCTTTTTTTACCCACACATCTTTTTCACGAAATTGTGAGCTTACTTCGCCTGTTTCCATATTGACAGCGCGAAGATAATCAGAAAATCCTGTAAAGCCTGTAAAAGACATATTAAGTTCTGCAAGTGGCAGCGGATAACCGCGCTCATTGTTATATCCGCTTTCTGTAAGCGCATTTGTTAAAATCCAATTTGCCGTATTGAAATCTCTGTTATCCATTGCTTGACGTGTCTTTGTCAGACTTCCGCTTATATCAGGGAGAGGATTACATTCCGTACCCGTCCATAAAGCACTGTGATTTATAAGCACACTTTCGCGTTTTGTACCGCCGTACACATTTGCGCCTATTTTTCCGTTACCGCTCACCAAACCCTCGCGCCACAAGGCTTTATGCCACGACGAGGGATATTTCATTGTAATTACATTTATGTTTTTATTTATCAGTTTCATATTATCCTCCTTGAAGTCTTATACTATAAATGCCAATCCGAAATATTCCGAATTGGCATTTATAGAATATATATAGAGAGAGAATTAACATATATATAGAGAGAGAATTAACGCAAAATCTTTGCTTCTGTAAGCGGCTTCATATTCTCTAAACTGTTCCATAAGAACGCTTTAATATAATCTCCGCTTTCAATCGCTGAATTTGAATATGTAATGCTATATTCGTTGGCACTATTAGCCGTTACTGTATGCTTTTCGGTTTTCAATTCCTTTAAAGTTCCGTTTTCATCATACAATGCAATCATCATATTTACGGGTATATCCGTTTCACCGTTATTTTTTATAGCAGAAGTTGCCGTAACTGTTTCTCCTGCGGTTAATTCTGTTTTGTCAAATTCTATTTCACCAACCGAGAACGGTTCTTCAAATTCTCCCTTTACAACTGTTATTCCTAACAGACCTGCTAAGACCTCGCTTGAAAGACATTCAAAGTCAACGCTTTCTATTTGATTAACCTTGCCAAAGTCAAGAGCGAGAATATTTGAATGTGCCTTGTCGCCAAGCATTTGCACATATCCCGTTTCCGCATACGGTTTTGATTGCTGATAATTGAGCCAATCGTCAATATTATCAGGGTTTGTAAGCGGAAGTATCTCCTTTGTTCCGTCTTTCATATTGACTGTAATTCTCGCGTTTTCAATTCTGCTCTGCATATTGTTTGTAGATACGCTTAACATAAAGTAAATCTTTGAACCGTCTGTATTAACGGGAATATTCATCTTGTCGGGGAACTGATTATACAGCGATACAAACGCCGCATTGTTTCCCTCTGATGATGAAATTTTAAACGGAACACCTATATTAGTTGTATATTCACCGCCGCTTGACGGTAAATTAAGACTGCTCGGAACACCGTTCGTGCCCCTGTTCGGCTCCCACCAAGCGCGTCCGTTCGGAAGAACTGTTCTTTCCGCGTCAGACGACCAATAAAATCTTTCAAGTCTGTAATGCTCGTTGCCCTCATAAGTGAGGTCATATGTATTTTGGTGAAGTGTTCTCAAATCCTGATTTACAACGCCGTCAAGCGATATTGTCTGATACTGCTCCGCAGTATTTGTTACGGTATCCTTTAAATCCCAAGCGGTAATTTCACCGTAAATTGTATTGTCTATATCTCCGCTTAAAACTGCTGTAACCTTATTATTGCCGGGTGTTAAATCGGTTTCATTTTCAATCGGTACAAGAATTTCATTGCTTGCGCCTTTTGCAGCTATTGTTATATTTTCTTCTGTAACTTTTCCGCTTACGGTTGACAATACAGCGTTTAATGTAAGCTGTTTTTCAGTGTTATTTGTGAGCTTTACTTTTATTCCTGCATTTGCGCCTGTAACAATTTCCATATCGGTTAATTCAACTGCGTCCTTAATTTCAAGGTCAACAGGCAACACTGCGGTCATATCGTTTTTCTCTACTGTAACAAAGAATGTATGATGTCCTGACTTTTCGCCTAATTTTACTGTTATTGTATCTGTGCCGATACCGTCCGTATTTGTAATTAAGCTCTGCGGGTCTGAAATCGCTGTGATTTTACCGTTTGATTTAACAGTGTAATCGGAGTTTTTACCGCCGACAGCTTCCGTTTCTACTTTTGCGATTTCGTCATTTGCGTATGTTACCTCGACAACCGCGCTGTTGCCGACAGGAGTTTTTACATTCACAAAATTATCAACAGTGTAGTCTGTTACCTCCGTGCCGTTTACCTTAACGCTTGTAATTTTTGAGCTTCTTGTCGGAACGTGCATTTCATAGCTTAAATTTTCTTTTGATGTTACGCTGAATTTATCTGTGTTATTTTCGTATTTATAGTCATAGCTTACAGCGTCCATTTTTATAGACGCATATTTCCAATCTGCGGGGAAGCCTGGCTTTATATCAGCTTTTGAGTCCGGAACATTTACTTTTATTCCGAATATACCCTCTGCTGCTGTTCTCGCATATTGGGATGTGCAGTCTGCAAAGTCAATATGACCATTATTTGATAAATCGGCTTTTACGATATGCTGAACAGTTCCCTGACCTGCCGAGCTTCCTTTCATAAGGGGAACAAGACAAGCTCTGAACTGTTTCATTCCCATTTCGCGCTGACCGTTTTCAAAATATGCAAGGGCATTATTCATAACCTCCTCAACATACAATCCGTCGCTCGAATAATATTCGGGCAGTCTGTTTGAAGAATACTTAAAATCTATATTGTCCCAAATTTTATCTAAGTTTGCAACACTCGGAACAGCGTAATCGGTAAATCTCATCATTTGATATACCTGCTCATCAGTCGCAATACCCATATCAACAGGAGTGTATATTGAAGATAAATCAGGCGCGGTGTTAAGTCTGCCGTAACCAAAGCGTTCCTTTACCTCGCCAAATACGCCTGTGTCAGCGTTCCAAAGCTGCTCGTTCATTTCCTTTTTGATTAAATCAGCCTTTGTCTGATATGCTGCCGCGTCGTCTGTCTTACCAAGCTTTGCGGCGATTTTTGCCATTGTATTATATGCTCTCCAAGTATATGCTGTGGCTATTGAGCCTGTGCCGCCGTTATTCCATTTATTATCGGTATTCCAAGCATCAAGCCAATTTTCATATAAATTTGTTCCGGGAACCTGCATATAATCGTCCATAAATTTCAGGTGTCCGGCGATAAAGTCATATCCGCCCTCCTCTGAAAAGAACGCGTCATCTCCCGTCCAATCCCAATACTGCATTATAATGTCTACCATTACAAGGCTCATATTATAGCGTCCGTCGTGAGATGGATATGCCCATATTCTTCCTGTATCTTTCTCCTGTCTTGCAATATAATTTTGAATATTAGTTTTTATTCTGTCGCTCCAGCCTGCATTTACAAAGCAATAGCCGCCGCGCCAGCCGCCTTGTCCGTTATGCCAGCCAATTGCCCCGTGAGTTATAACAGGATTATCCCATATGTTATCCATTGCCATAACCTGAGCGCGCATAGCTGAATTGATGTACGGGTCGGGAGTATCAATTTTTATAGTTTCCGCAACTCCCTTAAAATAATTAACGCTGTCATTGAATATTTCTCTTGCGTTTGTCTGATATTCATTAAAATATTTGTTTTCAGACGGACTATCCGTTGTAATCATCATATATACTGTATTCTCGGTATTACCGTCAGTCGTACCTACTACCATTGGTTGATTTGCCGCTGTTGAGGTTAATAACGCGTCCACTCCTGAACTGTACATTGACGAGTCCTTTGCGGCATAATTCATTTTTACATTTGATGTGCCGCTTATTGTAGCATATGAGCCTGTGATACTGAATGAATTATCAGTAAAGGTCGGAACAGTTGAATTTGTATCAGACGGACTAAATTCAAGTGCGCTTGAATTTCCACCCGTAGGCTGTTTACTGTCTATTCGGTTTCCGCCTGCCGCTGCAACTACCAGCTTATCCTTTACACTGTCGGGAAGCTCCGCTTTTACAAGCATAGCGTCGATTTTGTCCGAGCGTGTATATGTCAGCTTTATTTCACCCTCAAAGGAACTGTCTTTTATGACATATTCCTCGTGTCCGTTTACATATCTTGCAGTTATATTGCTCATTTCATCAAGCCATTTTCCGTCCTTTATTCCAAGGAACATATGAGCGAAACGGAAAAAACTTGTGCCTGTACCCGCATTTGATAATACCAATTTCGGTCTGTCGCCGAGATAATAGATATATCTGAACGAGTTTTCGCCATTATCGTTTGTATGCGCCGCATATATAGGACGCGTATAATTTTTGTTTCCGTTATCAATTTCAAAGCCGCCGTCAACAGGCTTGTATGTAAACGGATTTTTTGTAACTACAACCTTTAAGTTACCGTTTATATCAGCAGTTGAAGCGGTAACAGTTATAGTCTGTTCTGTTGCTGTGCTGTCTGCTGTTACTGCCGCACTTGCGCTGTCAAAAGTTATACCGTTATTGTCATATGCTTCCATACTCCAAGAAAAGTCAGTATCTTTAATTTCAACGCCCTTTTGGTCGTATGCCTTTGCAGTATATGTAAAGCTCTTATTTCCGCTTTTCGGTATTTCTATTGACATATCACCGTCTACGGCGATTTTTGATAATACAGGCTTATATACTCTTACTGTCTTGCTTGCGGTTATATCGCCTGATGTTGCCTTAATTATAACGTCGCTGTCGCTGTTTGCAGCGGCTGTCAGCACTCCGTTTTCAAATGTGATACCGTCTGTCATATTTTCAGCGTTCCAGCCGCTTAATTCCTCTGATGGCATTTCCGCTCCGTATTGGTCGAATATTTTTATTGTATAGGTTTCACTTACCTGCGACGCGGTTTGTAACATATCCGCTCCGATTATATCTATTTTAGAAGCAGTCATTTTATATGTTTCTATTTCTTCTGAAATTCCGTAAACATTTGGATTATCTTTTAATGCAACCTTTACCTTAAAAGAGCTTGCCGCTGCTGATGAAGTTGAAGAAATAACACCTGTGTTTTCGTCTATGCTTATTCCGCTATCGTTTAATTCTGTTTCGTCAGCATTTAAAAGCGACCATTTAAGCGGTATTCCATATGCTTCGCTGCCTGCCTTGTCATAGCATTGTGCAAAAAATTCTGTACTGACAGTACCGTTATTTGGTATCGGAAGTTTTTCAGCTGGATTTATCAGACTTACAGAAGCCGCTGAGCCTGCCTGCGCTATGGTAATTTTTTTGCTGTCATATACCGCGCCGTCATAGCTTAAAAGTCTTACGTTATATTCGCCCGCGTCTGCTTCGGAGCTTACAGTTAAAATGCCTGTCGCAGGATTTAATGTTATGCCTGTCGGTAAATTCTCCTGTAAACTTTCTGTATCATCTGAATTATAAAGCTCAAACTTTACTAATTCTTTTGACAGCGGTTCATAGCTTGATAAATCAACGCCGTTAAACAAAGCCGCTGCGACAAGATAGTTTACTGTTTTTGTTGTTCCCTCGGCAGGAATAGAAACCTTGCTTATATCGTCTGTTACTCCGATAGTAACCTCCGTCGGCGCAGGTTTATATACTTTCATATTTCTGACGTCAACCGCGCCGGAGCGTATATCGCTTTCGCCGTTTACTTTGTTTGTAACATTAAATTGTGAAAATATTGTATTCTTTAAATTTCTGATTACTTTTTCTGATTTTGTCGCTTGTGCTTTCTCGTCTGTACCTGCCGCCTTAGTATAGCCGACCATACTTGTTGTTCCGTTTGCAAGAAATTTCACATTATACCATTTATTCGCTTCCGCACCCTGATACATAGTATCGTAGTTTGACGGATTACCATATTTGGTTTTTATTTTCTCTCCGTCAAAAATGACAGTAGGGCCAAGCTTCGAGCCGCCGTATAATTCTACAACACCCGAATTTGCGTCTGAAAATCTTACATCAAATTCTGCGACATATACGCTGCCACCGGAAATTGTGTTGTCAACCTTTCGTGTAATCTTTTGTTCTGTGTCTGCTGCTGTATAGCGCATATACGGAATTTCCTCGTCGGTTAAGATTTCCATATTTTCTGTCTTGCCCGTCCATTTGTTATTTTCCGATGTAAAATCTTCATTGAGATACATCTGCAATTCTTCCGCGTTTGCATTTAAGACAATAGCCGGAGTAAATGCGCATATCATCTGTATAGATAATATTGCGGACAAAATACGTTTGAAAACTTTTGATTTCATAGGTCTGCCTCCTTAAATTATTTCTTAATTTATTGTTAATTTTATTATACAACATCATCTTGATTTTGTATATGTCAAAATAATGCCTGTTTTATGATAAATTCACGCATTTTTATATTGCGTTGATTTCCACAATATGATATACTAAAAGCAGGGGGTGAACGTATGAATAAAACTATCCGATATTCTTCGTTTGAAAATAAATTTGAGGTGATATACAGGAATGAAATTCCTACAATTCAAATGCCACCACATACGCATAATGCGATTGAATTGTATATAAGTTTGACACCACTGTCAAATATACTGCTCGGTGATAATGTAATGCCGCTCAAAGAAAATTCGCTGCTTATAATACCGTCATATTGTATTCATCAGTTTACACAACTTCCTGACTGTGAGTATAAGCGATATATTATAACTATCAGTACGGAATGGCTTGAAAATTTTATAGCGGGCAATAAAAGATACAGCTATTTTACTGATACAAAAAAACCTATCGTTATTACTCTTGATGATAAACAAAAAGCATTATTGCTTAATCGTATGCAGGATTTTATCGCCTGTAAAAACAACGATACCTTTTCTGAAATATCAATATTTTTTGATATTCTGAAAATTATAGACGGATTGATTTATACTCACGCTGAAAATGACGAGGTGGAAAAGAGAGTTACAGGAACGCAGCAAACGGTCAATCAGATTATCAAGTATATAAACGCGCACCTTGTTGAGAATATTCATCTTACGGATATTGCAGAAAAGTTTTATTTAACACCTAATCATATATCACGAATTTTCAAAAAGCATACGAATACGCAAATAAGCAATTATATTATTTTACAGAGAATGACAAAGGCAAAACAACTTTTTCGTGAGGGATTTACAGTTGCGGAAGCGCAGATAGCAACAGGATATTCAAGCTATGAACATTTTTTCCGTACTTTCAAAAAGAATGTCGGTATGACACCAAAGGAATATATAAACGCTTATTATAATCACGAATCATAACCACCAGTAAACTGGTGATTTGCACAGTCCCTGGAATGGACAATTACAGGCTTAACCCCTCTAAGGGGCATTGAAGCCTGACACCGCATTACTATCTCAGGCAGCCGCTCACGTGCGGCTGTCTTTTTTGCCCACTTTCTCTCGCTACCCGTAAACGGGTCCATATACTCTTTCAGACTAATCTGGTCTGATGCATAATCTTCTTCAAGCTGATTTCGGATATAGTCTGCAATTACTTTTTTTCCGTCCCACTGTATCAACATAATAATCTCTACACCAAAAATTCCTTGAACCATATTTATATTTTAAATTTGCATGCCTATCAAATATCATTAGTGAGCTTTTTCCCTTGAGAAATCCCATGAATTGTGCTATACTTAAATATGGCGGAATACTTACCAGCATATGTATATGGTCAGGACATGCTTCTGCTTCTATTACTTCTACTCCCTTTTGTTCACACAATTTTCGGAGCATTTCCCCTATATCACGTTTTAATTGACCATATATCTCTTTTCTCCTGTATTTTGGTGCAAACACTATATGGTATTGACATCTGTATTTTGAATGTGCTGTGCTTTTTATTATTTTTTAACATTGTTAAAAACCCTGGATTTTATGCGATTTGTGTACAGGTTCTGTAAGCGTAACCGTACCATACCGAGTGTTCTTACAGAACTTTAAAGTTTTTGTATGTCACTCGGTTTTTTTTATTGTTTTTTCAGTATGAAGATGCTCCGGTGGCAGGCAATCCAACTACTTTGTGAATTTATCACAAGCAAAAACCGCTCGTCAATAAAGGCATTTCACCTCTATTTCGAGCGGTCTTTTTTCTCATTATTTATTAGAGAAATTTCAATATTTTATTTTAAGTTTTCAACCATACGCATAAATACCGAAGCAACCTGTGCTCTTGTCGTGTTTGCTTTCGGTGCAAAGCTACCGTCTGTATTACCTGTCATAACGGACTTTTCAGCCGCCCATATTACAGCATCCTTTGCATAATCCGAAATATCATCGTTATCCGTATAAGATGTGTTGCTACTTGTAGTTATGTCATATCCTTTAAACGCTGCATAGCGATAGATAATCGCCGCCATCTGTTCACGGGTAATTGGCTCGTTCGGAGCAAAACACTCTTCAGAAATACCCGAAACAATACCGTTTTCATTCGCCCAAGCAACTGCATTTTCGTAATAGCTGCCGCTTTCAACATCAGTAAAAGCACATTTTTCCGTCTGTGGCTCATTTTCCATACGATAGATAACCGTTACAAACATCGCTCTGGTAACTTCGCTGTCAGGTGCAAATTCTGTGTTTGATATGCCCTTCATCAAGTCATTTTCATACGCATATTTCACCGAATCGTAAAACCAGTCATTTTCCTTAACATCGGTAAACGGATTTTTCCATTCACCGTTATCCTTTTCAGTCCATTTCGCATATAGCGTGAAGTTCTTTGTTACCTTTTCAGTAAAATCATATTTTGTTTTGAGTTCTTTATCGGTATACCATCCCTCAAAGTCAAATCCGTCTTTTATCGGTAATTCCGGCTCTTTTATAACACTGTTTTTTGTAACGGTTTTGCTTGCAATATCATTACCGCCGTTTGTTTCAAATGAAACGGTATAACGCACATTACCGCCTCCGTCTCCGCTACCGCCACTTGATTTCGTCCAGTTAGCGGTTATGGTTACGGCTTTACTCGGCATTGTAAATGTTGTTTCTGCCGACTTGCTGTCCGCAAACTGTACACCGTCGTCAGTCGTCCAACCGCTGAATTTATATCCGCTGCGTTCGCCGGCCTTAATCGTTACCGTTTCACCCTCCGAATACTCTCCGCTACCCGAATTTTCCGCATAGCTGTCATTTACCGTTACGGTGTTTGATATTTTCTTTATAACAAGTGCAGTCTGCGGTATTGATGTATTTTCGGCAAAATCCTGTGCACAAAGCATAATAACACTGCTTGTTTGACTTTCATAAAGTTTTCCCGAAACAGCGAACTTACCGTCACTGCCTGCAACAACTTCTTCATTATCGCCGTATATAATTCTGCTACCAGCATCTGATATTCCTGTTATCGTATATTCGCCGCTTTCATTGTCTGCATAAAATATATCAGATGAAAGCGTCAGAACAGGCGGTTCTTTATCCATATTAATAAGTAGGAATACACTTGTTACATCCTTGCCGGAAATACCGTCAATCTTAAACATCAAACTTCCCTCAAATTTCGGAATTGCAAAGGTGTTTTCACCGTTTTCGTTTGGTATTTGGTCATTTGTATCCATTCTTGTCAGCTTAAATGTCGCATCAGCGTCCGATCCGCTTACAGACAAAGTATTGTCACCGCCGCCGATATATGCGTGATAAACGCCGTTTTCATCGGCAGTGCATTCGTTACCGTTCATCGAAAGTGCTATATCCATAGGCGTATATTTAGGAAGAAATTTGCCTGTGGATTCGGTTTCCTTACTGTAATACTTTCCGTTTTCCGATTCTTTGTATGCACGAACACCGACTTTATATGTCTTATCAGGCAACAAATTCTCGGCAGGAACAGACTCCGCAGTATCTCCGTTTTCGTTTACACTAACGCCGTTTCCTCCGACAGTTAGTGCCATATCAACTGCTGTCGTGTCTTTATCCAAATCATATCCAAATCCTGTGTCTGTCCATTCGCCGTCTTTTTCCTCATAAATTCTCACACTATAACCGTCAACATTGTCTGACGCATTCCACTCCGCACGCA
This sequence comes from Hominilimicola fabiformis, assembly GCF_020687385.1. NCBI lineage: Bacteria > Bacillati > Bacillota > Clostridia > Eubacteriales > Oscillospiraceae > Hominilimicola > Hominilimicola fabiformis. Next base: position 54,690 of record NZ_JAJEQM010000013.1, on the reverse strand, counting down.
TTACCTCATTTCCTGACGTTTGCAGAGTAACATCTGTCGGTGCGGACGGTTCGTTTACATTGGTATATGCAACTTTTGTATTAAACGCTTGATTATCAATAGCAATAAGCGCGTCTTCTTCCTTACCGTCACCGTTAAGATCTGCTTGCTTTTTCGTCATAAGAAAGGCTGTTACATAATATTCACCTGTCGGTGCTATCGCACCCGATGCAGGAACGGAAAGTTCAATATTTGAGGTATCACTGATTTCCTGTTCTGAAATCATATAGTCCGCTCCGCCCTCTTCGTTTGAAAAATAAGTGCGGATAACGTAAGGCGTGTTATCCACGGCATACTTCACCTTACCGGAAATTTGATTGTCATTCAGTGTCAGTGCCAACTTCTCAAACGGCTCAACAGAAAATGTCTTTTCATCGGTAAAAGTCAACCCGCCTGCATCAACGATATACTTTCCGTCTTCTTTAAGTCGCAGAAGAGCCAGACGATATTTTTTGCCGTCAGCGTTTGTTTTTTCCATATCTGCAATAGTTGTCGCGCTGACATCTTCGTCAGGATTAAACTGACTGTCATCAGTCATCCAGTCGATATTAAGCTCAGCGTTGCTGTCATTGAAAATCTTTAGGTTGTCTTTGATCTGCTCCTCGGTTAGATTTCCGTCAAAGGCAAGTACAATATACGGTGCTTCGTCTGTACCGGCACTTGCTGAGATTTCCGTCCGACTCACGCCGGTGTTTGCAAGCACAAAGTTCTCATCACGCACCGCCGCAAAATTCGCATCGCTGTCTTCCGCAAGCATACTTACAACCGGTGACACACCTTTATCTGCCCAGTTCCATTCAGGCATATAGCCTAAAATCTTAAATTCGATATCCCAGCCGCCGCCTTTGCGGAAGTCGGTCTCTACGATTTTCGGCACAAGTACCCATGCACGAGCGCTGGCTAACCAACCTCCTACCTCAGCCACCACGCCGAGGTACACATCGACATTTTGGAAGGCTTGCTTCATCCCCTCCTCAACTGTGACGTTTCTGATTGGAAATGCCGTCTGACCGCCTACGATGAGATTGATATTTCCGACGTTAAACCCTTTGCCGGCAAGGACGGGACTACTTTTTGGAATCTGCACTCTGCCTGCAACCGTGCCGTTTGCACCGATTGCAAGATACAGATAATCTTTGCTGTTATTCACTCCGCCGAAAGCACCCAATTCAATAGAAGAATCAAACGTTATAACGTCTATCTGTTTACTCGGCAGATTTAATGCAAGCTCCTTTGAGCCTCCGAAATAAATACCTTCATATGTATTACCTTTATAACTGCGTTCCTGTCCGTTTAATTTTAAGGAATAGCCGAAGCTGTCGACAATCTGCGTTGCCGTGCCTGCACCTACAAGATTAACATCAGTTGCTTTTAGTGAAATCTCACTCGGTCCTATAATAACGTTACCTGTTCCTTCAATAAGATGCAGATATGTTCCCGTCAATGCACCGCGTAATTTAATAGGAGGAATGGCAAGATAGTTGCCATTTACCGTTGCGGCAAGATCCTTAAAACCGGCACCGCCGCCGTTAAGCTGTCCTATCGGAACAGGCGGAACAAGTACAATTCCCGGTGATGATTTCACATAAAACCATAACTCGTCAGGGATAAGAGTGCCGTTATTGCTGCGTTCAAGAGCAAGTGCCGCCTCGGTTTCAAAAAGGTCAAAGGCATTCAGTTCAAGACTGAACGCATATCGCTCCTCGCCCTTAAATGTGTTTACTTCCCCCTCAACCTTTGCAAGTTCCAACGCCATTAAATCGGCGGTATCAAAGCTGCCTTTCGCTTTTACGCCGTTTACCTTAAATTCATATTTCTTTTTGCCGTTTACTGTCTTTTCTCCTAAACCGTAACCCAACTTTTCAAGCGAAAATTCAGCACCGTCAAATACTGTTTTGAATCCGATTTCACCGTTAAAAACAAGGTTGCCGTCCGCATCTGCGGTTGCTTTTTCCAACTTTGTCGTTGCATACGGAATATCGACAAAAATCACTGCGTCGTTTTTGTCGGGTTCAATATCAAATGAAAGACCTTCTTTTGACATTGTAATTTTCAAAGAGTCTTCCGCACCGTTTCGCAGCTGATAGAATTTGAATGACGGAGCGTTCAAATTAACGCCGTGCTGTTCGATTCGTCCGTCTTTGTAAACAATCAACTTTCCGCCATTATTTTCGTTCCACGTTGCCGTCACAGACGGAGAAAGCGTTGCCGCTCCGCCGGTAAATTCAAAAGAAGAACCGTTCGTGCTTTTATACTCGCCGGCTATTTGTGCAACAGGAGACGCATTATATTTCTTTTTCAAACTTTCAAGTGCAGCGTCATCCGAGACATATTCAACGGTAATTGCACCGTTCGACTCAAATACCGCAAGACGCTTTGCGGAAAAACTTGACGATATTTCGTCAGGCTTTGTCGGAAGCTCCTCGCTCAGCGTTTTCAGATTGCGATAACCCCATAGATACTGCGCACCGACCGACATTTCCGTATTTACGTCAATGTCAAAGCCACAGTAGCTTTTGCTTTCCACCCATGTAAGAACAGGAAAATCGTTCGGCTTCACTGTAACTGTCTGTGGCAAGCTTACACGCAGCGGAGAATCTCCGCAGTACACAATATCGAACTTATCGTAGTAATCGGACAGACCGACAAACGGATTTGCCCACGGATATGCGTCTGTGTAAATTTCATTAACATAAACGCCGTCTATATCTCCCCACGAGGTATACCCTTTTGGAACGTGCTTCGTTGACATATCATCGATTTTGCCTGTTACAACCGAACTTTTCGTTGTTTTTTCGCCGCTTTCGGTTACTGTTGTGCGATCCAACTTAATCGCCGGACCTCCGGGGCTGTTTGCGGTTTCACCGTGACCCATTCCGGTGAAACTGTTTATCACATACCACCACTCAAAGTAAAAATCATGTCCGAATAAAGCATCGCTGTTCATTTGTATATTCCCAACGGTTGTCAAAACGCCCCAAGCTGTTTTATCCTTTTTGTCAAGACATACAAGCTCGTGATAAACCGTTACTTTTGCCGGTATTATTGTGCCGTACGGAGTTCCGGGAATATCGTACAGACCTATGTCCATGTTGTAGTCTGCCTTAATTGCGGTATTTTTCCCGTTCGGCGTTTCAGACACAAACTCCGCCTTTTGCAGTGTGACAGACGGATAGGTTGTCTTCTTATTTCCTCCGCCGGTATAAACATTAAATTCGCAGCCGGGGGCTTGAAGATCCTGTGTAAAAACCTCGCCTGTTTCCTTTGCGATTGCCCTCGGAACCGTTGCCGTACAGGTTTGATACTGCAAATCGTAGAAATAAAAGCTTATGTAATCGTTTTGCAGAAGAAGCGTTTTACCGCCGTTAAAGGTAAGTGTTTCGTTTTGCTCGGGCGCCGCAAGAATATTCATCGGCAGCGCGCAAACTATGATGCAAAGTGATAATATCACCGACACTATTTTTTTGCTCATTTTCTGTCCCTCCTGTTTTTTATTTTGATACACATTACGGTAATCACCGTTGCGATTATGAAAGTTACAACTGCTGTCAGCACATATCCGCCCATTCCGTCTATCAGCAGAATTGCACCGCAATAACCGGCAACCGCCGCACTTTTGTACGATGTCGGAAATAACGCGGTGCAGCACAGCAAAAGAACGGAAAGCAGGGCGGTTGCCGCTTTGCAGAAATTCAGCTTTTTTGTCTCCCTGCAATATTTTATCTTTTTCGCACGTGCGAAAACTAAGCTCATTCTTTCCGCATTAGATTTCAATTCACACACCTCCTCAATCCACCCTTTTATTATATAGGTGCTTGAAAATATAAAATTTCCCCCTAAAAAAACAAAAAAGACCGGATTTTTTTCCGGTCTGAATAAAACAGAGTTATTTTGAATCAGTTATTTTTCTGAAACGGTATTTCAGCAGAAACAGAATAAGGCAAGAAACAATCGGAACCGCATATCCAAATTGCTTTATTAAACCGTTGGTTTTCATAAGCATATTAAACATTGCGTGAAATGTAATCGCGATGCACAACAGTGCAAAAATGCCGGATGCCTTTAACGCAGCGGGTCGGCGGAATACTCTAAGTCCGTACCCGATTATAAAAGCACATGTAATGTGCATAGCTCCGGTCGAAAAGCCGCGTACTAACAAATAAAACAAATTACCTGTTCCGTGTTCCAAAAGGTAACAGATATTTTCAAAGGTAGCAAATCCCACTGCAATATTAAAAATAATATTATCCCCCTCCTGCGGTTGGAGTTCAAAAACAATCAAACCAAACAAAAGAGGAATGAGTTTTACCGTTTCCTCTATAACTGGTGATATTTCCAATACAGCAGATGTTTCCTGTGCACCGTAAAGCACCGAAAAAAATGTATTCAAATAGGCGGATATAATACAGCAGACAAATCCGAGAACTATAAAAATGTAATTTTTTCTGTTGCCGGTATTTGTACCGAGTGCGGCAAGCAAAAACGGAGCCGCAAGGCATATAAATATATTTTCTATATTGTACGGCATAGCTTTTCCTCCCTGCTCTGTGCAACGGCTATCAGAATAAGAGCCGGATTCATTATAAATATGTCAACCAAATAATACGGATTTATAAAGGTGTTTTCCGCAATAAAATACGAAGAACCCCACAAAAGATATTCTGCCGCATAAAAAATCAAAGCCGCCGCAAAAATCCACAGCTTACCCGTCTGTTTTTGAATTTTTGCAAAATATATACCTTTTACCGCATAAAAGCCCAATATTCCCATTGCTGTGCCCATTAAGATGTTCTCAAAATAACTGCCTCGCAAGCAAAAGAAAATACCCATACCCAGAGAAAACAACGGTAAAATCCAAAATATCGCTTTCTTTTTATGTTTTTCTTTCGGTACATCTGCATAAAGACGTAAAGTAAGAAAAATATACGATGCCGTCCAGCTCAGTTCCGAAACACAGAACACAAGCGGAGAAGTGCCTAACAATATAAGGTACAGTACCCAATATGCAAGCCCCATTCCGAAACTCAGGTAAAAAAGCAATACCAAAAGGCGATTGTAACTTCTGTTTCGTATTGCCGAAATACAGGAGCAGCATCCGCAGATAAAAACGCAGAAAAGCTGTAAAAGATTATCTGTCAGTTCTGTCATTCCCCTCATTCCTCTCTTTATTTCTTTTATGAAGAATGTCACACATCAAAGTTACCGAAATGCCAAGTAAAAACGCCAAAATTCCTACAACAACATACCCCAAAAAGCCTTTGTTGGCAAAAATACTGGCTGTGTCATGCATCGGCGTCTGCTCAAATCCCGCAAAATTCAAATTACATACAAGTGCCGATATGACTACGATTAAAGCAATGCCAAACGAATAGCACGAGATGACCGCCAGTCTATGTCTTTTTTCGTTACGCTGTTTTTTTATTTCATCAGCCTGTTTTTTCGCCAGTTTTATTCTTTCAGTCGTTGAACGCACTTTTTATTCCCTCCGTTTCAAGTAAAGGTCTTAATTTCTTTTTGCCGAGTTGCAACAGCTTATCAATCTGTTTTGCCGACTTTCTTAAAACAGCAGCGGCTTCTTTGTAACTCATTCCCTCAATGTATACAAGATAAAGAGCCTCTTTTTGAGCGGACGGCAAATATTCCATACAGTCATAAATCCGCTTGTTTCGCTCCGCAATACACACTTCATCTTCAAATGTATTTTCTATGCAAAAATTCATTTCCTCCTCTGTAAGAATGATATGTCTTTTTGCCTTCCTCAAAAACATCAGTGCATGATTTCGAGCCGCTTTATATATGTAGCTTTCAAAACTGCTTTTAATATTCGGCCGTTTGCTGATCAGATATGCAAAAACTTCTATCAACAAGTCCTCCGAATCGTGAAGATTTTTTATATATCCGTTTATATACAGCGTCAGCTTGTCACCGTAAATCTCCATAAGCCTTTCAAGAGCCTTTGCATCGCCCGAAAGGTAATCGTTATAAATTATAGTTGTATCCATCATTAAACAAATCCCTTTCTCAGTTTTATTTGTCAGCTAGCTTTTCTGACAGAATGTGACGTTATGCGATACAAGAAATCTATATTGAATTGTATCATACATTTCCCCTTCCGTCAATGAGCGACTGTTTAGTATTTCGAGTAACAAACTCCTCCAATTAAAGTTACAAAAAAAGCAAGCTACTGCTACAAACAATGCTTGCTTTTTCCGTTAGATAAAATCTTCAATTACATCTTGCAGATGACAGGGTGACAATTCGTATTTGTTCAGTCTGTCGATTAATTCTGTCACCTCTTTTTTATTTGGTGACACGTCATTAACAGCCATTTCCTCACATTTGATGCCGTATGTAGTCTTTACCACTCCCTCAATATTCTTTTCTTCTTGCAAAATTGTATACATATTGTATATTAGTCCTTTCTCCCCCTATGTTATATAATACAACATATACCACTAAATTACAATATTGTTTGATGTTTTGTAAATAAATTGTAAATTGCCAAAAAAAATAAAGGTGGTATTACACCACCCTTATTTTATGCACGAATTAAAAGTCCGTTTATAAGATCATTCTTTGCCATTTCCTTAATTTTATAATGAAGTTTCTTACCAGTAACGTTTGTCGGTATAGTCGCTGTAAATCTATAATATCTCGGACGTTTATAGTTTGAAATCATAGGACTGTTTTTACAAAATTCTTCAAGTTCGTCAACAGTAAGCGATTCATCTGCTTTTACGACATATGCCGTAACAATTTCGCCGTGTGCTTTATCCGGAACGGCGGTAACGATACTGTCCGCAACTTTCGGATGTGAATTAAGCACTTCTTCAATCTGCGTAGGATAAATATTTTCACCTTGCGAAATAATCATATCGTCTTTTCTTCCGGCAATAGTAATAAAATGATTTTCATCCCAAGTACCGAGGTCGTTTGTGTACAAATATCCGTTATGGAATTTACGCTCTGTTTCACCCTCATTATTATAGTAGAAATACGCTGATTTTGCGTGTGAGCGGATAATCACTTCACCCACTTCACAATTATCTTTAGCAACAATTTCGTGAGGTTCGGCACGTCTGTCCTCAAATACCTTTACTACTCGCACGTCATCATCAGTACAAGCTCTGCCCGCTGTACCCGCCATTTCAGGTAAATCATTCGGTCTAAGAAATGTATTCCAGAAAGTTTCGGTTGTTCCGTAGCCATTGAATATTCTCGGTGTAAGCACTCTCTGATAACGCATACAAGCCGCACGTTCAAGCGGCGAACCCATTGTAACGATACCGTGAAGTGTACTCAAATCTCTGCCGTTTCTCTCCTGAGCCTCCGTAAGACGTTCCAAAACAGCCGGTACACCGATTATGAACGAAAGCTTATAATCTTCCACATATTTAAGCGTCAAAGCCGCGTCAAATTTACGCATTATCGTAACACAGCCACCCGCATAAAATGTCGGTGTAAGACCGCCCGAATGCAAACCGCCTCTGTGGAACCAAGGTGTTGTATTCATAGACTTATCCTCTGACGAGAACGGGAAATGTATCATAACATCGTGCGCCGAAAGCACTTCGTTAATACTTGTTATGCAAACACCTTTTGGTCTGCCTGTTGTTCCCGATGTATAAAGTCTTGTCGTTTCATCATATATAGAAAGTTTCCAATTCAAATTCGGATTTTCTGCCGACGCATTCTTCACAAAATCCGAATATTTTACCGTACCAGGTATAGGAGCCACTCCTTCTTCGTCCACCATAATTATCACTTTCGGTGTGAATTTTGAAAGTTTCAGTGCCTGTTCAACAGCATCTTTGTTGATTGATTCATATATAAATACTGTCGGTCTGCTGTCCTCAATAGTTATTGCAATTTCACCGGCTGACAATCTGAAATTTATCGGACAACTTACTGTACCTGTTTTATGACAAGCGATATATGCAAACGCAAATTCCGGGCAATTCAAAAGTTGGAACATCACTACTCCGCCTTTTATTATTCCTGCTTCCAAAATCGCATTTGAAAAACGGTTTGCTTCTGAATTAAGTTCAGAATATGTCCAAGCAGTCTTTGTTTCGGGAGAAATCATAGCCTCTTTATCTGCAAATCTGTAAACATTTCTCATAAATCCGTTAAGCCACGTATATTCTCTTTCAAACTCAGATTTAAACATATCTATACGTTGTTGCTTTGTATCTGCCGTAAATTTTGCTTTTGCCGAATGTAAGGCTTTTTCAATGTCTGCAAATATGTTTTCTATTTCATCATTTGTGTATTCGTAATTTGATTTGTTTGAGCAGTTTTCAAGCAGGCGAATTCCGTCAAGTATTTTAATTTTTCTTGCCTCTGAAATTCTGTCAAATCTTTCTTTCTTAGTTTCCTTTTGCATTATTTTCTTTCCTTTCATTATTTTTCTTATAAATATTGTTGTCATTATATCACCCATTTTCTATTAAATCAAGTATTTTTGTAATTATTTTTAAAAATATATCCGATTATTTCATTTTCACAATATTTGATAAATATTGTGAAAATATTAACTGCTTTAAATAATTAACGATATATTCTAAAAATATACACTTTCATAAAAACTGTTGACAATTTAGAAATCATATGATATTATTTATGCAAACGATTGCACAGATACAAAATTTAATCTGTGCATTTTAAACACCTATTTACGCAAACGATTGCACAGGAGGTGAAATATTGCAAAAAGTAACAATAAAAGATGTGGCGAAACTCGCAAAAGTATCGCCTTCAACCGTTTCACGCGTACTTTCAGGTAGTCCTTCAATTTCGGACGATACTTGCAAACGCGTAAAAAACGCCGTAAAAGAACTGCATTACACACCCAACACAACTGCAAGAAGTCTGCGTTGTGAAAAAAGCAAAAGTATAGGCGTTGTATTCCCCGACATTTCAGGCGAATTTTACGCAACGTGTGCGTCAGCGATACTCAAATACGCTCGTATGTCTGACTATACCGTACTTTTTACCGAAAGCGGACACAATTTAAAAGCAGAGAAGGACAGTATAAAAGCACTTTTGGAGCGACGTATTGACGGTATTATTTTTATCGGTGACAATTCCGACATTCCGCTTATTCAAAGCATCGCCGCACAATCTATTCCTATAGTTACAGGCGACCGAAAAGTCGGCAATATTCCGTCTGTTACTTTCAACAACAGGGAAACCGTTCAAGAAATGGTTGATTCACTTTATAAATCTGGTTGCAGAAAATTTATGTATGTCGGTGAAACTCCGACCGGTCAAAGCAATCTTTTGAACAGATACAACGGATATACCGATGCATTAAAAAAATACAGCGACACAACTTCGGTGATATTTTTAGAAGAAAGCCTGCACGGTGACAAACTGAAAACCGCAAGAAGACTGTTCACAAAGAAAATTATAACCTCACTCCCCGATGTAATTATTACGTCCAACGATTTAATTGCACAGGGAATTATAAGTGCCGCACACGAAAACGGAATTAACATTCCAAACGATATGCAAATCACAGGTTTTGACGATTTGATTTCATCTGCGTACTTTATCCCATCGGTCACTACAGTAAGTCAAAACATCGACGAATTGGCAAAGCGTTGTTTTTCAATGCTGATGGATTTAATTAATAAAAAAAGTGCTGTTTCTTCGATAATCGAACAAAACATTATTTCAAGAAGCTCCGCAAAAATCAACATATAAAATAAGAAAGGATTTTGAAAATGTATATTGCAAACAAAGAAAGATATGAAACAATGAAATATAACCGTTGCGGAAAGAGCGGTCTGTTACTTCCTGCTTTTTCGCTTGGTTTATGGCACAACTTCGGCAGTAACGACAGTTACGACAATATGGTTGATTTGCTTACAACAGCTTTCGACCTTGGCATTACTCACTTCGACCTTGCAAACAATTACGGTCCGTATCCGGGCAGTGCCGAAGAAAATTTCGGTAAGGTTTTGAAACACGAACTTTCGCCGTATCGTGATGAATTAATCATCTCAACCAAAGCAGGCTACGGTATGTGGGACGGACCTTACGGCGACCACGGTTCAAGAAAATACCTTATCGCAAGTCTTGACCAAAGTTTGAAACGTATGGGACTTGAATATGTCGATATTTTCTATCATCACCGTCCCGATCCTGACACTCCTATGGAAGAAACAGCGTCGGCACTTGACCATATCGTAAGAAGCGGTAAGGCGCTTTATGTAGGTATTTCAAACTACAACGCAGAACAGACAAAGCAAATGGCTGAAATTATGAAGTCACTTGGCACTCCGCTTGTTATTCATCAACCGCGTTACAATATGTTTGAACGCTGGATTGAAAACGGCTTGCAGGACGTTCTAAAAGACGAGGGTATAGGTTCAATCTCATTCTGTCCGCTTGCACAGGGACTTCTTACAAACAAATACATAAACGGTATTCCTGCCGACTCAAGAGCCGCAAAGAGTTCACCGTTCCTTACAAAAGAGGGCATTACAGCCGATAAAATCGAAAAGATTGTCAAGCTGAATAAGATTGCCGAAAACAGAGGTCAGTCACTTGCTCAAATGGCTTGTGCATGGAACTTGAGAGGCGGCAAACTTACAAGTGTTCTTCTTGGTGCGTCAAAAGCTTCTCAGATTATCGAGAATGTCAACTCACTAAATAATCTTGACTTCACGCAAGACGAACTTAACGCAATCGAAGACGCATTGAAATAATTTGCAATGAGCCTGTCGACAAAATGTCGACAGCTCCAAAAATTACATCTTACGATGTAATTTTTGAGTATTTTCATTGAAAAAATCATAAAGTTCCTCCAAAGTCGAAACTTTAGATTTTAAGCCATTTCTGCCGCACATGTCACCAGAAATGATTGAAACTTGAGGTTGCACCTCAAACTCCCAAAAATAAAGTAGACAAAACCATAGAGGTTTTGTCTACAGTATCCAACCCCATCTGTTTTATAGATGGGGTTTATTTTATCACCACAGGTCCATTACTAAAATTCTTAAATATGATATTATAAATTCAATACAAATGAAAGAAGGAATTTATAATGAGTCCACAAGATTTAAGCGAACTTCAATTCAATCGTTTCCAACCCGACTTAGCATTTCAAATAGGTGAAAATGATATTATCAAGTTTGCAAAGACAATGAATCACCCTATATATAATGATATTATTTCAAAATTCGCCAACATTCCGAATATAAAATTCGAATATCCAGATACTACCGAAAAACAACTTGAAATCAATGATTTAGCCGCCAAATTATTTATGGCAAACAAACAATATCTTTCAATCATAAATGACAGTGTTGTTTATTTTGTTATTGTAACAGGCAGTAACGGAAAGGCGAAAAACGGCATAATCGCTTGTTCAAAGGGAGTTTTTTATAAAAAGCTTGTCTTGGAATTTCTTCCTTCCTCAAACATAATAGGAATTGAGCAAGACGATAAAAATATAAAATTAATTTTAAACAATGCTTCATATGCTTATCTTTCACCCGCACCGTCAAAGGACTTTGAGCCGTATATGTCCGAATTGTGCAATTTGTTTCAAACTTTGTACCTAAATAACAATAATAATTACGACAACACAGTTTACGAACAACCTCAAATGCAACCTCAACCGCAAGTACAACCGCAAGTACAACCTCAACCTCAAGTGCAACCTCAACCTCAAGTACAACCTCAAATGCAGCCTCAACAGTCATACGAACAACCACTCAACGCAAACACTTCTGAACGTGAAAAAGGTTCGATGCACGCACTATCCACCACAAAAGGTATGCGTTTCGGTTTGTTTGCTACATACGTTTCGTATGATGTCTATTTAAAGAAAGACCGTGTTGAATTTATATCACGACCTAAAAATTCAGTCAAAATGCCACTTGTACAATACAGTGACATAGCCGCAATAAAAGTTAAAAAAGTATTTTCTTGGTACCATACGTTTTGGGCGGTTATATCTTGCTGGACTATAATTTTTCCGCTTCTGTTTTTGCACTTCGGCTCTAATTATAAATTGGAAATAACCTTAAAATCGGGTGCAAAAGTATCAGTTTGCGGCTCAAACAAAGATACAGTCAACAATCTTGCCAACGAACTTAATCAACGAATCACAAAAGAATGCGGTCATTCTGTTTTGGTTTAAAACAAAAGACGTATCTCATTTTATTGAGATACGTCTTTTTTCTCGTCATTCACAAATTCCAATGTAAAATCGGGTGCGTTATACACGCTGTCGGGGTTATATTTCATAGTTACGTCCGCTTTAAATTCCGTATCGTTTTTACCCATAAGCTTATTACATCGCACCTTGTCACCCGCAAGCCATTTTTTGACCATTGTTTGAGTTATCGTTGTTTTCTTAAATAATCCCCTATCGGATTTCTTCCATATAATAAATCCGCAGTTATTATTGCACGAAAAGGCTTTCATACTTTCCACAACGTCACCGTTACACTTCGGACATTTTCCGAGCGGTTTCGGCGGTGCAAAAACAAATTGTACGGGATATTGCGATTCTTTATCTACTTTCAATTCAACATCAGCGTCAAATGTCGTGCCGTCGTTCTTCAACAGTTTTTTCATTCTGACACTTTTACCCGCAAGCAATTTTTTAGCCATAGGCAAAGTTATTGTGACATTTGAGAACATACCTTTTGTTTGATTTTTCCAAACAGTGAATTTACAGTTCATCGGCTCACGCCAATTACTGCACCCAAATCCCCTTGTTCCCTCTATAACGTTACCGCCGCAAAGCGGACAAGTTCCGATTACTTCGTGATATTTTTCCGTTACCGCCTTTGTCATAACGGCTTGATTTACCGCAGGATATGAATTGGAAATTACCGTTTTTATCGTATCAAGCACATTGTCGGTAAGCGATTTATACGTCTTATCGCCGGAACGAATATCTTCTTGTATCGCCCACCATTTTGCCGTCATATCAGCTTTCTTGATTTCATCGGGCAATATGCGGTACAGTTCACGTCCAAGCTCCGTTGAAATAAGCCGTTTTCCGTCTTCGGCAACATAGCCTTTTGTTATAAGGCTGTCGATAATCGTACTTCGCGTTGCGGAAGTTCCGATTGAGCCGTTTTCGCCTTTTTTATCCTTATCCTTTTCCAAAAGCATTTTCTTGACCTCGGGATCAGTTACATACTTCGCAATCCTTGTCATATCTTCATTCAAGGTCGCCTTTGTGTATCGTGACGGCGGCTTTGTTTCTTTTTCCTCAAGCCGCGCGTCAATCGCAGTCCCTGAATACATACCGTCCGCAATAGTGCTAAGTTCCGTAACTTCTTCGGCTTTTATATCCTTGAATATCGCCGTATATCCTTTTTTCAAAACGACTGTCGAATATGCCACCAACGTATATTCACAGTCAAGTTCAATCGTCATTTTTGTTTTTTCTTTAACAGCCTTAGGCAAAAATTGTGCCATATAATATTTACACACCGCAAGATATACATTTTTCTCGTGTTCTGTAAGCTTGTTCAAATCAACCTTGTTATTTGTCGGAATAATCGCAAAATGTGCGGTGATATTTTTATCATTAAAACACTTTGAATGAATTGTCGGGTCAAGTTCACTCGGCTTGAATTTAATATTCTGCACAACTTGTGCCAACGTTTTAGACGCCTCTTTAAAATGTTCCTCCGACAGATACTGACAATCCGAACGGTTATACGTTATCGCCGTATGCGTTTCACGAAGTGACTGCGTAATATCCATAACATCTGCAGGGTTATACCCAAAGTGGCTGCTGCAATAACTTTGCAATTTTACAAGGTTAAACGGCAACGGCGGGTCTTCATTTACGACTTTCTTTTCGATTTTAATATTGTCAAACCGTTTGTTTATAAGGTCATTTTTTATCTTTTCCGACTCGTCAAGCTCAGTTATTTGCTTATTTTCAGCACCCTTTTGTTTCTTCTTTGTATATTTTGCGGTAACGGTTTTATTTCCGTCAGCCGTTTCAACATTTACATCGGCAAAAATATCATAATATACAGTCTTTATATGTCCCTCAATCTGCATATCACGTTTTACGACAAGTCCCAAAGTCGGTGTCTGAACACGACCGACCGCAAGCAAAACACCCGAATTTGAGCATGTGAAAAAGCGGCTCATATTGACGCCGATCATAAGGTCTGCGACACTTCTCGCATATGCCGACCACCCCTCATTCAAGCTGTCATCGTTATCCGTCATATGTGACAGTGCCTTTACAAGACCTCCGCGTGTCGTATCACCGGTATTAAGTCTTTTAACAGGCTTTTTATAATCAAACCACCTAAGAATTTCATCAATTAAAAGCTGTCCTTCTTCGTCGGGATCGCCTGCATGTATAACAGATTCCGATTCTTCGAGCAACTCGCCTATAAGTCCGACACGCTGTGCTTTGGTTTCGTAATTTCTGTTTGATTTACTGTCCTCACCCATTTTGAGTTCCCAACTGTCGAAATATATCGGTAAATCGTCAAGCGACCACTTTTTATATTTCATATCATAGTCTTCCGGTTCTTTCAGACTCAGCATATGACCGAATACCCATGTGACCGCATAGTCGCCTTTTCGTATAAATCTGTTATTTCTCTCTGTAACCTGTCCCGGCAGTGCGTCCGCAATATCTCTGCCCAATGACGGTTTCTCGGCTATTACTAAAATCATATTCCCTCTCAGATAAAAAAGCCGTCCTAAGACGGCTTTTGCTTGTGTTATTTATTATAGAAGATTCTTGCGAAGTTCTTCTCCGCTTAGCTTGCTAAGGTAAGCCGGTGCAACGTCAAATACAGTCTTACAACCGCTTTGTCCCTCTTTGCTCATACGATATGCGGCTCTTGCATATGCAATAAGCACTGATGAAGTAAATTCAGGGTTTGAATCAAGCTTTAGGCTGTATTCAATAATGTGACTATTTTCACCGTTCCAACCTGTCTTACCACATCTGATAACAAATCCACCGTGAGGAATACCGCTGTGGTTAGCCTTTAATTCTTCTTCTGAAATGAAGTTTACAGTTGTATCATAATCTGAGAAATAGTTAGGCATTGTCTTAATTTCATTTTCTATACGAGCCTTATCTGCGCCTTCTTCCGCTACAACATAACATTCACGCGTATGCTTTTGACGAGTTGTAAGTTCAGGGTTTTCACCGTTTCTTACTGCCTTAAGTGCAGAGTCAACAGGAACTGTATATTGCTTTGCGTCCTTAACTCCGTCAATTCTTCTGATAGCGTCTGAGTGACCTTGGCTCACGCCTTTGCCCCAGAAAGTATAGTCCTTACCGTCTGAAAGTATAGCATTTGCATAAAGACGGTTAAGTGAGAACATACCCGGGTCCCAACCTACTGAAATTATACCAACGTTGCCGTTAGCCTTTGCAGCTGCGTCAACTGCCGCAAAATGTTCAGGAATTTTTGCGTGTGTATCAAAACTGTCTATAACATTGAAATACTTAACATATTCCGGTGTTTGTTTCGGAAGGTCTGTCGCACTTCCGCCGCAAAGAATCATAACATCGATTTCGTCCTTCATCTTAGGAGCGTCATCAACTGAATAAACCTTAACGCCCTCTGTCATAATCTTAACAGTTGACGGATCACGTCTTGTGAATACACCAGCAAGCTCAACATCATCGTTTTGCTTGATTGCACATTCAATACCGCGGCCAAGATTGCCGTATCCCAATATACCTATTTTAATTGCCATTTGTATCACTCCATTGTTTTAAAAATTAACTCCGCCTTACATTTTATCAGATTTTATTTCAAAAAACAATATTTTTTTATAATTTTTTTAAAATTATTAACATCTTATTCTGACCTATGAATTTACAAACACAAAAAAGAATGATATAATGTAATCGTTAAAAATAAAGTAGGAGAGAATTTACATAATGAAAAAAAGTAAAGCGTGGATATTATGGACATTATTTAAGTCTATGTTTGTTTTAAGCTCATGTACATTCGGCGGCGGATTTGTAATCGTTTCATTAATGAAGAAAAAATTTGTTGAGGAGTTGCAATGGCTTGATGAGGACGAAATGCTTGACGTGACCGCAATAACTCAGTCCGCACCCGGTCCGCTGCCTGTCAACGCGTCTGTTATAATCGGTTACAGAATGGCAGGAATTTTAGGCTCGCTTTCCGCCGTTTTCGGCACAATATTGCCTCCCATGATTGTACTTTCAATCATATCTCTGTTCTATAACCAATTCCGAACAAACAAATACATAGCCGTTGCACTTCAAGTTATGCGTGCAGGCGTTGCGGCAGTTATATTTGACGTTGTTATAAATCTTGCGAAAAACGTATTCAAAACCCGCAGAATTTTATATATCGCAATGATGATTATTGCGTTTGTATGTACTTATTTTTTAGGGGTAAGCGCTATGATAGTCATACTCGTATGTCTTGGAATAGGCCTACTCGATTTACTTGTGTCGGTTTTAAAAGAGAAACATAAAAAGGAGATCGGATAATGCTTTTACTGAAATTATTTTTTTCATTTATACAAGTCGGTCTGTTCAGTGTCGGTGGCGGTTATGCCGCAATTCCGCTTATTCAGGAACAAATAGTAAACATACACCACCTTATGACTATGGAGGAATTTTCCGACCTTATCACTGTTGCGGAAATGACCCCGGGTCCTATTTCCATAAATTCATCAACATTTGTCGGTATGCGTATCGCCGGTATAGGTGGTGTGTTGCTTTGTTCGCTCGGCTGTATCATTCCGTCATTTGTCATATGCTTTATACTCGCGTATTTCTACTATAAATACCGCACTGTCGGCGGAGTTCAGACGGTTTTATCCGCCCTTCGTCCAGCTGTTGTCGCACTTATAACCTCCGCAGGCACATCTATACTAATGCTCGCACTTTTCCAAACCGATATTTTTTCTGCATCGTTAAAAGATATTCGTTTTGTCGAACTCGGTATATTCCTTGTGGCGCTGTTTTTACTCAGAAAATTTAAAATGAACGCAATTACAATTATTCTTGGCAGTGGTGTTGTCGGAACGTTGATTTATATGCTTTTGGGAATGGTATAATATTTCTTTAAGAATTTGTACTAAAATAGTGGACTTTTATTGATTTTTGTATTATAATAGTGATTGTCGAAAAAACATATTAAAACGGAGGATTATTATGATAAGACAAGTTATAAAAATAGATGAAGATAAATGTACAGGTTGCGGTATTTGTGCCGATGCCTGTCAAGAAGGTGCAATAGTGATTGTTGACGGCAAGGCAAAGCTTTTGCGTGACGATTACTGCGACGGTTTAGGAAACTGCTTACCTACCTGTCCGACTAATGCGATTTCTTTTGAAACCCGTGAAGCCGCAGCATTTGATGAAGATGCGGTAAAGCAAAATATGCAGAAAGCAAAAGAACAAGAAAAGCCTGCGTTTGTCTGTCCGGGCAGTATGGCAAAGGCTATAAAGCACAATACTGAAACAAGCACGCCTGTTTCAACGAGCCAACTTTCACAATGGCCGGTACAAATCAAACTTGTACCTGTCAACGCACCGTATTTTGACAATGCCAATCTTCTTATTGCGGCAGATTGCAGTGCATACGCTTACGGCAATTTTCACAACAAGTTTATAAAAAACAGAATTACACTAATCGGTTGTCCGAAACTTGACGATATTGACTACACCGAAAAATTGCAAGCGATTATCGAAAGCAACAACATTAAGAGTGTTACGATAGTTCGTATGGAAGTTCCATGTTGCGGCGGTATTGAGTATGCCGCAAAAACAGCGTTGCAAAACAGCGGTAAATTCATTCCGTGGCAAGTTTATACAATCGGTACAAACGGTGAAATTTTAGATTAATTTATTAACATAAAAAAGAGAATGCTGTCGCATTCTCTTTTTTATGGTTTTACATCCAATCCTGTACTTTCAATTACAATAACCGATTTAATTCTCTTTCCGTTTCCATAAACTGTTTTCGCCGTAACTTTACAACGCATATACATATCTTCTTTATACAAGAGGTCAAGCACGACACTAATCGGTTTATCACTTTTCTTTAAATGCTTGCATAATATTTTGTATTCGTCCATCGAATCGTGATGAACAATCTTATTGTCCAAAATATATTCAAGCGCATTTTGTATGTAAGTGCCAAACATATAAGAATGTCCTTCGGCAAGTTTTGTCTTTACATCAATGGTATTGTTTATAAAATAATACTCAAGTGCAATGGCGTCAATAAGGTCAAGTGCCGTTTCAAAACTGCGTCTTAGCATACTGAGTTTACTCAAAACGCCCATTTGTTCACTGCTGTCCGAAACAGACGCATAATAAATTGAACAATCTTCACGGCTTGCAAGGTAGAAAATTTTAATCGACAGCCATATAACATCTTCACCGAATACATTTCTGACCTGTACGGAAACACCTTTATTCCCCGCCGTTTTCGATTCACGAAATGCCTTTATTGCCTTTTCTCTGTCATCGGGATGAAGATTTTCCAATCCGTCATATCCGCCTGCAGTAACATTTTTCGGATAATTCTTAGTTATCGAATAATAAAATTCGTTTGCTTTTAAAACATTGAGTTTATTTCCGTCATTACTGAGCGAATACAGTGCAACGCCACCCAAAATATTGTTAAGCAACCCCTCAGTCATAAAATCGGAATGAAGCAATTCTTCAATTTCAATCGTATTGTCAAATACGTTGTCCAAATTTTCATTCGCAACATTATTTGGGTCACTGATTAATTTTCCGAAAGATTCTTCATCTATCGCTCTTGAAAAATAAAATCCTTGTGCATAATTACAGCCTCTGTCAAGCAAGAAATTCTTCTGTTCGTCCGTTTCAACACCTTCGGCGATTATCGACAAACCAATCCACTTTGCCATTTTTATAACCGATTCAAGGATTTCTTTACCCTTTGTATTTCCGTCACGACCTGCCTCAAGGAATCTTGTATCTATTTTAAGTACATCAACGCTTATATCTTTCAACATATTAAGCGACGAATAACCACTGCCGAAATCGTCCATCAATACAATGAAACCCAATTCACGAAGTTCGTCAACAGCTTTCAAAATTTGTTCTTCATCACTTGTAAACGCACTTTCGGTAATTTCTATCTCCAAATATCTTCTCTCAATATTGTATTTCTCCGTAAGATTTACAAAAATCTTTGACAAATCAAGAGAATAAATATCCATTCTCGAAACATTCACCGATATAGGAACCGCAGTATATCCCTTATCAATATAATCACGTAAAATTCGGCAACTTTCTTCCCATATATATTCGTCAAGTTTTGTAATAAGCATATTCTGCTCAAACATCGGAATAAAATCTTTCGGAAAGATAAGACCTTTTTCGGGATGCTGCCATCTTACAAGGCTTTCCGCACCCATTACCTTTGTTGTTCGTATATCGTATTTAGGCTGAAGATACACTTTAAATTCGTGATTTTCAAATGCCCTTTCACTTTCGTTTAAAAGTTCGTGTTGCGAGAAAACATAATTTTTCACACTGTCATTATATTCCGCAACATTAACAAGATAATTGTTTTTTATCGACTCACACGCAAAACTTGCTCTGTCGCACATAAGCCTTACGGGGATATTTTTTGTTTTAACGTGGTAAATTCCCACAGTCATTCTTATTTCAAAATCAATCGGATAATCCTTTACCCAACTTTGAATTTCCGCACCCAATGCATCCGGTTGAATATTTTCTTCAAAGTCCATAAAAGAAAATACATCACCCGAAAGCCTTGCGGCTACAAGACCGTATTTTGCGGCTCTTTCTTGCAATTTCTTGCCTATATAGCTAAGAAGTCTGTCACCTTCGACAAAACCGAATCTGTCATTGACAAATTTGAATTTCTCGACATCAAAGCAAACAATAACATATTCTTTGTCCGGTTCATTTTCAAATCTGCACCTGACACGGTCATAATATGTATTCCTGTTGTAAAGTCCGGTAAGTTCATCAAGACTCTTTACTTTTCGTAAATTTTCTTCCAGTTGATGAACTCTTTCTTGAAGTTCTTCCACTGTCCCCTCTGACATCTTCTTCGCCTCCCCGCTGTATAGCTTACGTTTATATTATATCACTTTTTATTGTTTTTGCAATACTTAATTACAGCATTTTAAATTTTTTTTGAATATTTTTCTGATTTTTAAAATTTCACTTGTTTTTATGCAATATGTATGATATAATAGGAATGTTAGGGGTGAATTTATGAAATATACACTATCAAAAGGACTCACTAACAGTCCGGATGCAAGATTGATAAGGCAGTCCGTTTTCGTGGAAGAGCAGGGTTTTGAATACGAATTTGACGACATTGACGAAACCGCTTTGCACCTTGTTTTGTACGATGAAAACGATAATCCTTGTGCAACGGGACGACTATTTTTCGACGATTGCATGAAAATCGGCCGTATCGCCGTTATGAAAGAATACAGAGGTCAGTCGCTCGGCAGTGAGGTTATCGTCATACTTGAAGAAAAAGCACTTGAATTTGGTGCGCATCATATCGAGCTTTCCGCTCAAATACAGGCAAAAGATTTTTATAAAAAGCTCGGTTACACCGAAATCGGCGAAATATATAAAGAAGAATTTTGTCCGCATATAAAAATGTTTAAGGATTTAAAATAACTTAGATAAATCGGAATTTAGAGGGTAAGTGAAATGAAAATAATAGCTATCGGAGCTGTGACAGCAGGCGGAAAAACAACTTTAGTAAATGCAATAAAAGATAAACTAACAAGGACAGCATCGCTTCACTTTGATGACTACTCGTTTGACGGAGAAGTAAATGACTTTTATAAATGGGTATCAGACGGTGCGAATTATAATGTATGGGATTTATCTCCGTTAAAAGCAGATATTGAAAAAATAATAAATAGCGACAGATACGATTATTTGCTGTTGGATTATCCGTTTGCATATCAGAATAAAATGATAAAAGATTATTTGGATTGTTGTATATTTATTGATACACCATTAGACATTGCACTGGCTCGAAAAGTCCTAAGAGATATGAAAGAATCTTCTGCGGATGATATTCGTTATGAAATGGATGTATATCTGAAATATGCAAGGATAGCTTATGTACAAATGCTACAAGATATTTTACCGATATCTGATTATGTGATTGATGGTACAAAAGAACTTAAAATTATTATAAATGAAGCAGTGGAGATAATTTTAAAATGCTAAATTTCGGTTTATCGAATAATACACTTACTAAAAAAGGAGCAGATTTAAAATCTGTTCCTCTTAATTTACACGCATTATCTTACCTCAAGCGATTTTCTCACCGGAATTACCGCTCACACGATTTCTTTTATACATATTCATATCTCCCCTATCGAGATATGAATTAAATTTCGATTTTATGACTTTTACGGTCTTTTCCTTATACTGCCCTCATATTTTTTTATACTTCCGCCAAGCGAAACCACATTTCCGAAACGATTTTTCAAATTATCAACCGTTTTTTCAAATTGCTCGACTTTTTTCGTATTTTCCGTATTGTCCTCAATCAAACTCATCTGTTCGTATACGTCATTCTCGCCGACAAGGTTTGTTCCCGTTACAGACATCATTCGTATCGGCAATTTTAAATTCCAAGATTTTTTTACAAGCTCCATCGCCGCATTGCGTATATCTCTTGAAACATATGTAGGCTTTTCGAGTTTTTTCTGACGGCTTATACTCTTAAATTGCGGATCTTTTATCAATATTTGCACTGTCGTGCATTTCATATTTTTTCGGCGTAAACGTGCCGCAACACTGTCCGAAAGTGCATATATACCGCTCCGTACATCTTCTTCACCGACAAGGTCCTGTCTGAACGTCATACTGTTGCCGACCGATTTAACTTTCTCTTTTTCGTATATTGATTTAACCGGCTCACTGTCAAGTCCGTTTGCGTATCTGTACAGCATATTCCCCGCTTTACCGAAATGCCTGACAAGGATATGTTCGTCATATTTTGCAAGCTGACCGATAGTTTTAACGCCTAATCTTTCAAGTTCATCACCCGTCTTTTTTCCGACAAAAAGCAAATCTCTTACCGACAGCGGATATATAAACTGTTTCCAATTTGATTTTGAAAACACAGTAGTCGCATCCGGTTTTTTATAGTCACTGCCAAGCTTTGCGAACACCTTGCAAAATGACACTCCGACTGAAATTGTAAGCCCTGTTTCCTCTCTTACAATTCTTCTAAGCTCGTTCGCAATCTTCACACCGTCACCGAACAGTCTTTTACTTCCCGTAACATCAAGCCAAGCCTCGTCAGGTCCGAACGACTCGACATAATCGGTGTACCGTTTATAAATATCCATAACCTGCTTTGAATACTTGTAATACAAATCATGGTGCGGTCTGACTATGACTAAATCGGGACACTTTTTCTTTGCCTGCCAAATTGTTTCGGCAGTTTGTATGTTGTACTTTTTCGCAAGCTCATTCTTTGCCAAAATAATGCCGTGCCTGCTTTCCTCGTCACCGCCGACCGCCATAGGCACTTTTTTAAGTTCCGGATTTAATACACATTCTACCGACGCATAAAATGCATTACAGTCGCAATGAAGTATTGTTCTGTCCATCAGTTTTGCTTCCTTACAATCGTATAGTCGTCGCCCATTCTGAAATAATGGCAGTTATCGTTATTGCCCATCGTAAATCTGTACATTTCGTCCTCGTCCAAATTTATCGCACAGCAATAACATTCATATTCATCATCATAATAGTAATTCATACAAAATTCACAGTTGGTTTTCATTTTTTAACACCTCTGAATATGATTATATCATAACGGCCTGCACTTTACAACAAATTTGTCTATGTCAAAATAATAACAATTATTGACTAAATGCACTGTTGTATTGTATAATAAAATTATTCATTATGATGGAGGATTTTACTATGGAATTTAAAGAAAATACTGATTTTGACCTTATCGGTTTAGGCGAAGTTATGCTAAGACTTTCACCTCCAAACAAAGAAAAGATTTCTCAAAGCGAAACATTTGAAAAAAATGCGGGCGGAAGTGAACTTAACGTTGTATCGGGTGCGGCAATGCTCGGTATTCGTTCGGCGATAGTTACAAAATTGCCCGAAAACAAAATGGGACATTTCATAAGAAATAAAATTCGTTACGGAAACGTGTCCGATGACTATATCATATATGACCACTCACCTCAAAAAAGATTGGGCGTTTATTACTATGAAAGCGGTGCTTATCCGCGAAAATCATCGGTAATTTATGACAGAGCAAATTCAAGTTTTTGTTCACTTTCTCTTGACGAACTTCCGGAGGATATATACGCAAAAACTAAGATTTTTCACATTTCAAGCATTACGCTTGCACTTGACCCATCACTAAAGGAAACGGCTATTAAAATGATACATAAATTCCACGAGGCAGGTGCATATATTTCATTTGACGTAAACTACCGTGCAAGTTTGTGGTCTGAAGAAGAGGCTAAAAAGACTGTTGAGGCGATATTCCCATATGTAGATTTTCTTTTCGTTTCGGAAGAAACATCAAGAAGAATGTTGCAGAGAACAGGTACTTTGGAAGAAATAATGAAAGGCTATGCCGACACTTACGGTTGCACACTTATTGCAACAACAAGACGTGAGGCTGTAAGCCCTACGCACCATAATTTCAACTCAAAAATATATATGAACGGTAATTTCTATGAAGAAGAACCTTACAATAATATCGAAGTTATCGACCGCATAGGCTCGGGTGACGCATATCTTGCAGGTGTGCTTTACGGACTTATCAAGTACGGTACTCCTGAAAGAGCAATCGAAATCGGCAACGCACTTTCAGCTGTTAAAAACACTGTTGCAGGCGATATGTCAGCAAGCAGTATTGAAGAAATCGAAAGCGTTATTAAATCACACAAAGCAACAGGTCATCAAGATGAAATGGTAAGATAAAATAAAGGATAGCGACATATTGCCGCTATCCTTTTTTGTGTTCCTATTTAATTTCAATTCTTATTTTAAATTCAAATTCACTTTCATCAAAGCGATATTCTTCTTGTGTAAGCGGTCCACAGCTGTTTTGACCTATACCGTTTTGCTTATAATCAATACACAAAACAGTATCGTCGCATTTTTCAAGTTCAAAATTATGTTTCTTTTCGGTCAATTCCTCTTGCGTGTAATGCAACGCACTGAATGAAAACGGAGTATCCGAGCTTACTCTGATATTTTCCGTTTCAACATATCTTGTACCGAAATGACTTCCGTTTTCCTGTGGTTTTATATATGGTTCATACATATCCGAAACGGTTGTATTAAATTCATCAAGATATGTGCAAAGGTGCTTATCACTGTAACTTTCATACGGACCGTAGCCGTAATACTTGACATTCTCGCCTTTAGTGAAAAATCTCAAACCAAATCGCGGAATTACAGGCAGATTTTCGCCCACTTTAACGCTCGACTGCATATCAACAATACCGTTTGCATAAATCGTCCATACGGTTTCAATATCCATATGCTTGCGCTGCACAACGGGAATAAGCGCATTATGACACTTTATCGTAACTGTATCAGTCACATCATAAGTACAGTCGTAGACGTAGCTTTGTTCTCTATGATAATCGGCATTTATCCAATCACGCATAATATTTCTGTCGTTGTCAGTCGGTGCTCTCCACATATTCCATTCAACAGGTCTTGTAACCGCATCGGAAAGTTTTTTGAAATTACCTGTTGATTTATCAAAGATATATTCAAAATTATTGCCTTTTATCGTAATGTTTCTGCCTTGCTCCGATACTTCAAAACTTCCGTCTGCATTGACAGTTTCAAGTTTCGGCACAGTGTCATTTACAATAAGTTGTTCAAAGCCTACTTCATATCCTTTTTTCGCCCAAAGCGTGTCGCTCTTTTGATATGCCTTAACCATTACGACATCACCATTCGGACGCGGAAAACTCTTTTTTCCTCTCGGCGGAACATCAAATTCCATTCTTTCACCGTTGACTTCAAAATAAAGTTTATCGTCAAGCTCCGCAAAATCGTAACGATTTTCCACCACCATAATATTGCTGTATGATTTTATCGCAAACGGTTTAATAGCCTGCTTGTATTCCAAAAGTCCTGTATGAGGTCGTCTGTCGGGATAAACAAGTCCGTCAACGCAGAAATTACCGTCATTCGGATATTCGCCGAAATCACCGCCGTAAAAATATTTACTGTCCCCCATATCAATGGCATGGTCGCACCATTCCCAAGCGAATGCACCGAAAAATCCGTCATATCTGTATAGGCGGTCTATATATTCCTTTATACCGCCGGGGCCGTTACCCATTGCGTGTATAAATTCGCACTGCATATACGGTTTTACAACCGCCATTTGTTCCTTTTCTTTCTTGCCGAGTTTACTCTCCGAAAGATTTATCCATTCGCCCGCACCGCCGTATTCACTGCCTTTTCCAAGACTGACTCTGTGCCAAACCACTTCACCCGGATTTTCAAAATACTTGTCTATCCACTTATAATCCGCATACATGGTACTTTCAACATCAAGCATTGAGGTATCGTTTATATGTCCCTCCATCTGCCACATACTGCTTTCGTAATGCGTCAATCTTGTGGAGTCATATTCCTTAACCCATCTGCCAGCTTTCTCAAAATTCACGCCGTAACCGCCCTCATTGCCGAGCGACCAAATGCACACGCTTGTTCTGTTTTTATCGCGTATAACATTTCTCTGAACTCTGTCCAAAATTGCATTTTCCCAATCGGAATTTTGCGCAAGCAATCCGAATGTAACGGCTTGTGAACCGCCGAAAAATGATGCTGTTCCGTGAATTTCAATATCAGATTCCGCAATAACATAAAAGCCGTATTCGTCGCACAACTGCATAAGCCACGGAGCATTTGGATAGTGACTTGTGCGAAGTGCATTGATATTATGCTGTTTCATAAGCTTTAAATCTTTTTCGGCTTGCTCGCGGCTTATGGTATATCCTGTTACAGGGTCACTGTCATGACGGTTTACGCCTTTCATTTTTATAGGTTTATTATTAAGAAAAACAATTCCGTCATCAATTTTTATTTCTCTGAAACCGATTTTTTCGCGTATAACCTCATCTTCCGTTACAAGATACAATGTATATAAATACGGATATTCCGCGTTCCAAAGTATCGGTTTTTCAACCGTTATAGTTTTACTGTCCCCACTGTATATCTCGCCTTTTTCATTTTCAAGAACAAAGCTCACATCAGTGTCCGAATCCAATTCAATATTAATTTTTCCTTGAATATCTGTTTCGATTTTATAGTCGCGGATATGCTTCTGCGGACGATTTAAAATGTACACATCTCTGAAAATACCACTCATTCTGAACTTATCCTGATCCTCAAGATAACTTCCGTCACACCATTTAAAAACCAACACACAAAGTATATTATCGCCGTTTTTAACCTTATCTGTAATATCAAATTCAGATGTTGAATGTGATACTTGACTGTAACCGACAAATTCGCCGTTCACCCACACATAAAAACAAGAATCCACACCCTCAAAATTCAAATACTTCCTATAATCATTATCCGATTCAAAATGAGTTACATACGCACCGCACGGATTGTCATACGGAACATACGGCGGATTATACGGAAACGGATATCTTGTATTTGTATATTGATGGCGGTCATAACCTTGAGTTTGCCAACATGATGGTACAGGAATTTTATCAAAGCCGTCTGTATTTCCGTCCTTAAAATCTTCCGGAACATCATCAATGCAAGTGTAATACATAAAATTCCACTCACCGTTTAAATCCTGCTTTCTGTCATTCGTTTCCTTTCTTGCATTTTCTATATCCGAACACGGCATATAATACGCTCTGTTTTCTTCTGTATTAATATGCAATGTGTTTAAATCATTGTAGTATTTTTCAATCTGCATACCTTGTCCTCCTATTCATATTTTAGTATATCCGAGCGGCTAATTTTTGTCAATACGATTAGCAAATTTTTATTTTATCTGCATATCGGCAGATGTCAAGAAATTAGTTTGGATTCTGCGAAAATGAACTTGTCGGCGTACACAGGTACGTTAGAGTTTATTTTCGCTGAAAGTGCAAAGGCAAGCCGTATATTAAAGATAGGCTTGCCTTTTGTTTTTTATTAAATTATAAGAATAATATTTTGCACGTTCCGGACAATTTATTGACAATCTGAGGGGACACTAATTTTTAGTGTCCCCTTTTTACTATTTTCCTTCACCTACACGTATTCTCGTAAGTGCTCTTTTTAATTTTATTTCAGCGGCTCTTTCTTCGTAGTCGGAAGCTTCTTTAATTTTCTTTTCCGCCGCCTCTTTTGCCCTCAACGCACGTTCAACGTCAATATCTTCGGACCATTCAAATGTACTTGCAACAAGTCTGACCGTTCCTTTTTTCACATTCAAAAGTCCGCCCGAACACGCCGCCGTTCTTACATCGCCGTTCGTTGTAACTTTTGCCACACCCGTATCGACAGGCGTTACATAATCGCAGTGACCGCTCATAATACCGACATCACCCTCAGTAGTACGAACAAGTAATTTTTCCGCATCACCGTCAAACATAAGTCCGTCGGGCGTTACTATCTGTAAATGAAATGTATTCATAATCATTCACCCATTTTCTTTGCTTTTTCACGAACTTCGTCAATACCGCCCGCGAAAAGGAAACACGATTCGGGAATATCATCACATTTACCCTCGATAATTTCCTTAAAGCCGCGAATTGTTTCTTTAATCGGAACGTATTTACCTTGCATACCTGTAAACTGTTCCGCAACAGAGAACGGCTGTGACAAAAATCTCTGAACCTTTCTCGCTCTGTTTACGGTATTCTTGTCCTCTTCCGAAAGTTCGTCCATACCCATAATCGCAATAATATCCTGCAATTCGGTATATCTTTGAATTATACGCTGTACCGCTCTTGCTGTTTCGTAATGTTCCTTACCCACAACTTCGGGTGTCAAAATTCTTGACGTTGATTCAAGCGGGTCAACCGCCGGATAAATACCCAACGAAGAAATCTGTCTTGACAAAACAGTTGTTGCGTCAAGGTGAGCAAATGTCGTTGCGGGAGCAGGGTCTGTAAGGTCGTCCGCAGGCACATAGACAGCTTGTATCGAAGTTATAGAACCGTTCTTTGTAGATGTAATTCTCTCCTGCAAAGCACCCATTTCAGTAGAAAGTGTAGGCTGATAACCAACCGCCGACGGAATACGTCCGATAAGTGCCGAAACCTCCGAACCGGCTTGTGTAAATCTGAAAATATTATCAATAAACAAAAGCACGTCCTGATGTTGCTTATCTCTGAAATATTCAGCCATTGTAAGTCCAGAAAGCGCAACTCTCATTCTTGCACCCGGCGGCTCGTTCATCTGACCGTAAACAAGCGCAGTCTTATTGATAACGCCCGACTCTTTCATTTCATTATAAAGGTCGTTACCCTCTCTCGTTCTCTCGCCGACACCGGCGAAAACACTGATACCGCCGTGTTCCTTAGCGATATTATTGATAAGCTCCATTATAAGAACAGTCTTGCCGACACCGGCACCGCCGAAAAGACCTATTTTACCGCCTTTTGCATACGGTGCAATAAGGTCAACAACCTTAATACCCGTTTCAAGTATTTCCGTTGTCGGATTTTGTTCTTCGTATGTCGGCGGCTCACGATGTATACACCATTTTTCTTTTGTTTCGGGATTAGGCATATTATCAACCGCATCACCCAAAACGTTAAAAATTCTTCCGAGTGTTTCTTCACCGACAGGCACTTTAATTCCCTCACCTGTGTCAACGGCGTCCATACCTCTGACAAGTCCGTCCGTCGAGCCCATCGAAATACATCTGACAACATTGTCGCCTATATGCTGTGCAACTTCCGCAACAAGCCTTTGACCTTTATTGTCAATTTCAATGGCATTTAAAATATTAGGCAATTCACAGTCCTCAAACCTTATATCAAGGACAGGACCTATTATTTGAACTATTTTTCCAACGTTATTCATATTTTCAAATCCTTTTTATATATTATTCGCACCTGATATTATCTCTGTAAGTTCCTGCGTGATTGACGCCTGTCTTGCTCTGTTATATTCAAGACTCAGATTTTCAATCATTTCCGATGCATTGTCCGTTGCGGATTCCATCGCATTTCTTCGTGCCGATAATTCCGACGCAACCGATTCCGACACAGCACCGTACACCATTCCGGAAATATAATAAGGTATTATCTGTGCAAAAGTTTCCTCTGCGTCAGGCTCATACACAATAAGGCTGTAATTCATATTACGCATACCATCTTTTGTATGCTCAACTCTTATCGGCAGAACATTTTCCGTCTTAGGCTCTTGCGTAAGCATATTGACAAAGCTTGTATACGAAAGAATAAGGTGCGTAAATTCGCCCTTTTCATATGCCTTTGCCAATAAACTTCCTATTGCGTGACAATCGGAGATTTTTATATCGCCTGCTTTGGCATATGTGTCGGTATACACATTATCTTCACCGAAATGCTCCACAACCTTTTTACCTATCGGAAAAATTATATCTCCGTCTTTTATGTCAAGAGATTTAAACAAATTGTTGTTATATCCGCCTGCAAGACCTCTGTCACCAGCTATAACAATATGACACGTTTTGCCCTCTCTCTCACGCGTAAATACAGAACTGAAATCCTTATTATCCTTTGCTATATCTTCAAGCGTTTCGTGAAGTATATTAAAATACGGCTTTGAACGCTCAATACCCTCGGACGCTTTACGCATTTTTGACGCGGCAACAAGCTCCATGGCTTTTGTTATCTGCATAGTCGAGCTTATACTCTTTATTCTGTTTTTTATTGTCTTCATTGATGAAGCAGACATCAGAGCATCCCCCCTACTTTACAAAACGTTTCTTACAATCTTCAACAGATGAACGGATTTTTTCTTCACATTCTTTACTCATTTCACCTGTGTTTTCAATCGTATCTATTATATCATGTGCATTATTTTCAATATACTCAAATAATGATGTTTCAAATTCCTGTATTCTTTCAACAGGTATATCTTCAAGCAAATCGTTTATAACCGCATAAATAATTACCACTTGCAATGATACTCTTATCGGCGTGTTTCTTCCTTGCTTTAGCACTTCAACTATTCTCTCACCCTTTGCAAGACGCATTTTTGTGTCTTTATCCAAGTCCGAGCCGAACTGTGCGAATGCTTGAAGTTCTCTGTACTGTGAATACGAAAGTTTCAGACTTCCGGCAACTTTTTTCATTGCCTTTATCTGTGCGTTACCGCCTACACGCGACACGCTTATACCGGGATTAACCGCCGGCATAATGCCCGAATGGAATAATTCCGTTTCAAGGAATATCTGTCCGTCCGTAATTGAAATTACGTTTGTCGGTATATATGCCGAAACATCGCCCGCCTGTGTTTCTATAATCGGCAATGCCGTAAGCGAGCCGCCGCCCAAATCGTCCGACAATCTCGCCGCTCTTTCAAGCAATCTTGAATGTAAATAGAATACATCGCCAGGATACGCCTCACGTCCCGGTGAACGTCTTAAAAGCAGCGACAACGCTCTGTATGCTACTGCGTGTTTTGACAAATCGTCATACACAATCAAAACGTCCTTGCCTTTATACATAAAATATTCGCCCATTGCACAACCTGCATACGGTGCAATATATTGAAGTGCCGGCATTTCAGACGCCGTTGCGGAAACGACAATCGTATAATCCATCGCACCGGCCTTTTCAAGCGTATCAACGATTGACGCAACCGTTGAACGCTTTTGACCTATCGCAACGTAAATACAAAGTACGTCCGTATCTTTTTGGTTTATAATGGTATCAACCGCAATTGCCGTTTTACCTGTTTGTCTGTCACCGATTATAAGTTCTCTCTGTCCTCTGCCAATAGGTATCATAGAGTCAATCGCCTTTATACCTGTCTGCAAAGGCACGCTTACAGACTTACGTTCGATAATTCCCGACGCCGGAGATTCGACAGGTCGTGTTTCGGTTGTGTTTATCGCACCCTTGCCGTCAATAGGGTTTCCGAGAGCGTCAACAACACGACCCAAAAGTGCATCACCAACTGGAACGTCTGCAACACGTCCGGTACGTTTCGCGATACTGCCCTCTTTTATTCCCGTATCATCACCGAGAATAACAACGCTGACGTTATCTTCTTCAAGGTTCAGCGCCATAGACATAACTCCGCCGTCAAGTTCGATAAGCTCACCCGCCATACACGCGTCAAGTCCGTGTATACGTGCAATTCCGTCACCGACTTCTATAACATAACCCGTTTCTGTTTCGCGTATTATATTATCGTAATTTTTAATTCTGTCCTTTATAACTTTGCTTAAATCCTGCATCTTCTACTCCTATGCTATATCAAAGCTTTTTTTAAATCTTCAAGTCCTGATTTTATACTTGAATCAATCCGTATACCATCTGTTTCGATTATAATTCCGCCTATACATTTTTTATCAACGTGCATTTTCAAAACTACTTTTCCGCCTGTTTTCTTTTCAAGTTTCTGCAATAGTTTTTCTTCCAAATGCTTGCCTATAGGCTTTGCTGTTGTAACATTAACAATTTTTATACTATTGTCCTCATTATACAGCTTTTCATATGTTTTAAAACATTCCCCGATGTGATGTACACTATGCTTTTCCGAAAGTAACTTTAAGAAATTCAAAACATATCTGTTCACCTTGCCCAAGAAATCTTCGTTGAGTATCTCCATAAGGTCATCACGTTCGATTTGAGGTGCATCAAGTATTTTAACATATGCAGGGTGTTCGTTAAATAACGAAACAATCCCCTCAAGATCAACCAAAATCTCTCTTGACATCCCCTCATCTTTTGCAAGGTCGTAAAGCGAGGCACCGTAAGTCTGTGGTGCAGACATATAAATCACCTACATTCTATCAATAATATCAGAAATTAGTTCTTCATCATCACTGTCAGTTAATTTTTTGCCTATAATTTTTTCTGCCGCATCGACAGCCATAGACGCAATCTCTCTCTTTGCGTCAGTGACTGCGTTCTGCTTATCTTGTTCAATCTGCTTTTGACTCTTTTCCATTATATACCGAACTTTTTCATTTGCCTCATTTACAATAGA
Organism: Hominilimicola fabiformis; assembly: GCF_020687385.1. NCBI lineage: Bacteria > Bacillati > Bacillota > Clostridia > Eubacteriales > Oscillospiraceae > Hominilimicola > Hominilimicola fabiformis. The sequence goes on along the minus strand of NZ_JAJEQM010000013.1, from coordinate 22,475 downwards.
TTCAGAGCGTCTGTCCGCCGTTTCAACCGCCGATTTTATTATACCGTCAGCCTCATTTTTTGCAGACAAAAGTTTTTCTTCGTATTCACTTTTAAGGCTTATCGCCTTATCGTTGGTTTCCTCTGCCTGTTTATACGAATTTTCGATTTCTTCTGCGCGTTCATCAAGTATCTTCGTTACAGGTTTAAACAAAAACTTCTTTAAAAGCAGAAACAATATGAGCAGGTTTGCCCACGTAAAAATCATTGTCCATGTGTCTATGGATACAAAAGGCAAATATTCATTCATTTGCTCTCATCCTTTCGCTGTTTGATTAAAGAAGTCCTATAAGCGGATTTGCAAACAATAAAATCAATGCGACAACAAGACCGTAAATACCTGTTGATTCCGCAACCGCACAACCAAACAACATTGTTGAAGTAATTGCGCCCTTTGCCTCAGGCTGTCTGCCGACTGCCTCTGCCGCCTTACCTGCCGCAAAACCTTGTCCTATACCCGGTCCGACACCTGCTATCATTGCAAGTCCCGCACCTATTGCCGACGCCGCTAATATAATTGCTCTTTCCATTTTTTAAATCTCCTTTGTTTTATATTTATTGTTGTTTTTTATTGTTGTTTTTTAGTCGCCTGCACCTTGAACAAACACCATCGTAAGCATACAGATTATATATGCCTGCAAAAAGCTTGTGAACAGGTCAAAGTAAACCGAAAGTATTGCCGGAATACCGACTTGTAAAATCGGTATTGTTGCAAAGAAATCATTTGGTATCCATGAAAGTATAACACTGCTAAGACTCGCCAAACCGCCGTATACAAGTGATGTTATAACAAGACCTGCGGCAATATTACCGAAATGACGGAACGTCATTGAAACAGGATTTGCGATTTCACTTATAAGGTTGAGCGGCGTTATAACCGGTACAGGTTCGGTAAACGACTTAAGCCAACCGAGAACACCGTGATTTTTGATGTTCGTCACCTGTATCATAAGGAACGTCACTATCGACCACGAAAGTATAACGCTTAAATCAGCCGTTATCGGTCTTAAACCCGTAAGCGATGATAAACTTCCGACTATCGAAAATATAAAAAGCGTTCCTATATACGGTGCGAACGACATATATTTTTCACCCATTGTATCCTTTACAAGATTGTAAAGCATTGTAATGAGTTTTTCTGCCACAAGTTGTTTTTTTGACGGATTTCTTACTCGCATACCGTGTGTCAGCCATACAGACACTATCACGAGTGCCGCCATTATAATCCACATATTGACTATACTTTCGGTTACTTTAATTCCACCGAAAAGCGGTATCTCAAATAAAACTTTAGGTCCGTTCATCTTCTGACACTTCCCTTTCCTTTTTTCTCGTAAGATTTAGTATGAATATAGAAATCTGCGGGAATATAAGCGGAATTATAACGCATACATAGTTTAGATAATCAACCTTTGTTGCCCAAATTACCGCAAGTGCAATAAGTGCCAGCCTACCTATATAACCGACTCCCATAAGTCCGGACGCACCTTTTTGCTTTGACACACATCTTTCAAGGATAATTCCCATAAGTGCAAAGTTTAAAATTGCCACCGCACATCCGAGAAGTGTTCCGAATATTGCAGATAAACCAAAAAACTTTGTCGGCAAAGTAACAAGCACTTGCACCGCTCCGAGTATGATTACACCTATTGCAATATTTCTTATTTCGACAAGTAAAGTCTTTGACACATATTTCCCCTCTTTCTCTTTTTGATACTATATCTATTTTACCATAATACTTATTATTTTCAACCCTTAGTTTTCCGACAAACGTATATTTTTAAACAATTTTATCGTTATTTGTCGTTTATTCTTTTATTTTCTCACTTATACACAAATTTATCCTTTTCTTTGTTGCACTTTGCACAAAGAACAATGAGTATATTTTCACTTTTTGTTTAATTGTCTTAATTCCAAACCTTCCTATATATTATGTTATTTTTTATTCATTTATTCAAACATAACCTTCTCAAATCAAAAAAGCGCAAATCTAAACAGATTCGCGCTTTTTATTTTTAAAATCCCAACGGAATTTTGAACAGAATAAATGCCATTAACAGCAATGTCCACGATACCATAAATATAACCGAATACGGAATCATCATTGATATTAAGTTACCAGCCGTAAATTCCGGTTTATACTTTCGCATATACATAAGCACCACTCCCGCATACGTCATAAGCGGTGTTATGATATTCGTTGACGAATCGGCAATTCTGTATGCCGCCGCAACAACATCGGGCGTCATTGAGCTGTTTACATGGTATAGCATCGGCACAAAAATCGGTCCGAGCAACATCCATTTTGAACTCAATCCGCCGACAAACAGATTAATAAATCCTGTTATCAATATAAAGCCGATTATAAGCAATATCGGCGAATTTGACGCACCGACCGTCTGCAAGCCCATTGCTCCGATATACGTTATATATGTTCCCAAGTTTGTATAAGTCAAAAGTGACAGGAAGTTATAGCTGAAGAACGTCAAAACAATCGCATATCCCATTGTACCGATTTGCTTGGACATAGCTCCGACCATATCGCTGAGTTTTCTGAACTTACCCACAGCATATCCGTAAAACATTCCCGGAACAAAGAATATAAATGTAATTATCAATATGATGTTATCAAGAAACGGTGTTACGGTTTTACCTGTTTCGTCAACGTATGACGAAAGCGGTCCGAATCCAAGCAATGCCGCTGCTGCAAGTGCTGTCAAAAGTCCCGCACCCGACCACCACAGTGCTCTTTTTTCTTTATCCGAAACAGCAAATTCACTTACATTTATATCTGACGGAATTATATATTTCTGTTTTTCAAATTTAGGTTTTACAAACTTTATTGTAACAAATCCGCCTATTATTACAAGCATTACCGTTGACGCAAGCATAAAATAATAGTGCATTGTCATAGGATTTATCGCTTTCCCGAGATACGAAACGAACGGTATATTCTGACTGCTTGCAAAAGCCTCCGCATTTGTACCGATTATAACGTCAACAACCGTTGCCGGTATCAAATTCGCACTGAATCCTGCACTTACGCCTGCAAATGCCGCCGCCATACCTATAAGCGGATTTTTTCCTATACCGACATATAAAAGTCCGGCAAGCGGTATCAAAATCAAATATCCCGCATCTGTCGCAATATTACTCATTATTCCGAGAAATACAAGCACAAACGGCAGCAGCTTATCCGATATATTTGTACCAATACGTCTTATAAGTGCCGACAAAAGTCCCGATTCTTCCGCTATGCCTATACCAAACATTACTATTAATATAGTACCTACTATACCTCCGGCATATCCGAGCCAATTATCAAGTATCGCATTTGAGAATATCCACCTTATATTTTCGGCAGTGAACATATTTTTAATCTCATAACTCACGCTTGTACCGTCAGCCGAAGTCATAGAGAATGTATTTCCTCCGAATATCCCCGTTACAACAAGTACCAATATATAAAGCAATATAAAAATTATAACAGGGTCAGGTATTTTCTGTCCGAGTTTTTCAATTATTCCGATTTTATCTTTTTTACGCAAAACAAAAATCACTCCCTTCTGTATGATACTATACCATACGGGAGTGATTTAATTCAACGAACAATATATGCCAAAAGCTATTTGATAACTATTGTCTTGATGATTTGATTTTGAACAGGTACATCGTCCATACCCATATCAGTTAGTGAATGAGTTTCTGTTTCCGCGATTTTATCCACATATTCCATACCCGATGTTACCTTACCGAATGACGCATACTGACCGTTAAGCGACGGACTGTCTTGGTGCATAATAAAGAACTGACTCGACGCACTGTCCATACTTATCGCCGTTCTTGCCATTGATATAACACCTCTTTCGTGAGGTATCATATTAAAGTATCCGTTTTGGATAAATTCACCTGTTATTGTATCCGTTTCGTGCTGTGTCATATCGGTATCATAGCCGCCGCCCTGAATCATAAAGTCTTTTATAACTCTGTGGAACACAAGCCCGTCATAAAAATTTTCATTTGCAAGTTTAACAAAATTTGCAACCGTTTTCGGTGCAATATCCGGATAAAGTTCAAGCTCAATATTACCGCCGTCCTCAAGTTGAATTTCAGCTCTTACGATATTTCCCGTATCATCCGCATAATTTTTATATGCGTCATATTTTTGATTTAAAACCTTTTCGTATGTTTCAAATTTCTTTGCAAGTCCTTCTTCTACATTTTTCTTCGTGTAGTCGATTGTAACGGTTGATGTACCGCCGTCCCAATTAACCGTTGCGCCGAACATTTCCGATATTGCTCTTAGCGGTACCATTGTATAATCGTTCATTATAGTCGGCGGCACATCCATTACAGTTGTATCTTCAAGCGCAGTTGCCGAGGTTTTAAATGCGTGGTCTTTGTCAATCCAAGTAAAATACAGATTACTTCCGTCACAAAGTGTTATACCCTTTGTATCTGCGTCCCACGACACGTCACAGCCAAGTGCCTCCGAAACAGCTCTAAGAGGTACAAGTGTTCTTTCTTCAACAATTACAGGTGCCATTTCGGGATGAATTTCCTCACCGTTTACCTTTACCGTAATATCACTCGCCTGTACTGTCGGAACCAATGCCATTGTCACCGTCATTATTGACGCCAACATTAAGCTTAACTTTCTCATTCTTATTTCTCCTTTTCTTACTCTTAAATTCTTCAATCATTTTTTGTGTTTCTTCAATTTCCTCTGTTGTTTTCATAAGCGGAATAAAACTTTTCGCAATCTTTCCTTTACCTCTGTGCTTTATGTAAAGTATTCCGATAATCGAAAATACAACCGCACCGATACAGTTTACCATAAGGTCTTTCATTGTATCGATTATTCCGACATCAAGATACCCTCCCTCTATAACGTACTGTCCTCCGTTATAGTTCACAATCGTACTTGTTATGCCGTTTAAGCTGACCGTGCCGTTAAGTCCGTTCGGATTAAGCGTTGCGGAATGTATTGCATTCACGATAAAATCTTTCTGCATATCCATTCCGAAAATTTGGTCCATACCAAACTCAAAGAACTCCCAAACAACTCCGACCGTCATAGAAAAACAAAATGCCACGAACGCTACAAAAAACGGTGACATATTAATATGAAATCTCGGGTCTTGATTTAAAATATCAATAAGTGCAAAGCCTATCGCCGCCATTATAAATCCGTTAATTGTATGGAGTATAGTGTCCCAATACGGAAAAATCGTATAAAAACTTTGTATCTCACCGAGTATTTCCGCCGCGAATATGAATAATAAAATTACAACTTCAAGCATTGTCGGTAATTTTATGTTCAATTTTAAGTCTACAAATCTCGGAATGTTAAATAAAACCAAAGTTAGCAGACACAGAAATACATTGTAGAAATTTCTGTTGAATATTTCCGCAACCATTGTTAAAACAACCAGAATTTGAAGAACAAGCAGCAGTACAAACCTACCTTTTTTTCCGATCCTCTTCATAATATATTCTCCTTTAACGATAGTGTAGATTATTATATCATAATCCGACATTTTTTTCAATCAAAATGTTTACAGTATGTTCACTTTTTGTAGGGTAATATTTACTGTACAAAATTTGTTTTTTGTGATATAATAAGTAAATAGAATTGATTGAACGATTTTTAGGAGCGTGTTATTATGAAAAAAAGCGATCTTACAAAACTTATTGCAATCGGTGCGGCTGTAACAGCGGCTGCCGCCACTACTGCGATTGTTATTTCAAAGCACAAAAAACACAAAACAATGCTTGCAGAACACACAAAAACTCTTACGAAAAAGCAGGCATATATCACAGGCGGAGGACTTTCTGCATTTGCGTCAGCACTTTATCTTGTGCGTGACTGCGGTTTCACTCCGGAGAATATTCATATATTTACAAACGGTACTCGCGACTGCGGCAACAACGAAACAGGCTTTATCTGCCATCGCGGAAAAACTATAAGCATCAAAGACAGTATGAATTTCTTTGACCTTATCAGCGATGTTGATTCTTTGGATATTCCCGATTTGACGGTATGCGATGAAATACTTAATATTTATCGTGCAAATATTTATCCGCGAAGTGTGACTTTGATTGATCAAGACAAGAACGTTATAGACAGTTCAAAAATCAAGATTTCAAAATCACACAGAAACGCAATACTTGCACTTATGCAGTCAAAACGTTCGCAAATTCAGTCTGCGTCGATATTTGACGTTATGGACAGCGATTTCTTCCTTTCACCGTTCTGGAAACTTATTTCCGCATTATACGGTTTTACCGAAGAATCAAGTGCATATGAATTTGTAAACTGTATTGCAAATATGGATAATATGCTTTCGGGTATCATTCCGAATGATTTTGACAGATACGAAGAAATTGTCAACCCTCTAAAAGAGCATTTGAAGAAAATCGGTGTTGACGTAAGAGAAAATGCGGTTGTTACCGATATTGATTTTGAAAACGACAATGCCGACTCAATTCACTTTACGGACGGTGCAACAAGAAAGACTTTCTATCTTAATGACGGCGATATTTGTATTATGCCTACCGATGAAATGGCTGACTGCGAATCTTTCGGCAGTTTCAACGAACCTGCTCCGAAACTTTATTCAAAGCCGTTTGAACTTTGGGAAAAGCTTGCTGAAAAGCACCCGTCATTCAAGTCACCTGACTTGTTCTTTGATGAATTTGAGGGTAATATGTCTGAGGAATTTACAATTACTCTTTCAAACAAACTTTTGCCTGAGCTTATCGACAAAGTTACTTGCGGTGCCTTGGGTCGCAACGGTATTATCGTGCTTGACGATTCAAATTGGAAAATGACAGTTTGTGCGGTACCGTCAACTTATTTTAAAGACCAAAGCGAAGATATTACAGTTTTGTGGGGCTGTGCTATGCGACCTAATTGTGACGGTGACAGAAGCGGTAAAACTATGACTGAATGCAGCGGTGCCGAAATTTTATATGAACTTGTTTCATGCTTTAACCTTGATGAAGTTTGGGACGATATTCGCGAAACGGTAGTAAACGTAATTCCTTGCCACAGACGTTACGGTACATCATATCTATCACCTGTCAATTCAAAACTTGAAATAATTCCGACAGGTATAAAGAATTTTGCGGTTTCCGGCGATTTTGCCGAATCGGATAACGATACAGTATTCTCGGAAGAATATATCGTTTCAACCGCACGCACCGCATCATATAAACTTATGAAAACAAACAGAAAAATGTTTGAAAGCAAACCGAAATCATTCAGAGAAGTAAAAAAATCTTTAAAAAACTTGGTAAAATAATTTGTTTTTTAAGGTTATTTTAAGGTTTCAATATTATAATACAGTTAAAGAATTGATAATTATTAAATCAATTCACGATAATTTTTTCATTTTTTTCTTCATAAAAAAGCAGAGCCATTAAGGCTCTGCTTTTTTGTGCTGTTATAAATTTATATGTTCTTCGGAACAGGTTCACCGAATATCGGAAGTCCGTTTTCATCATATTCAAACACTTTCGCTCTTGCGTGGCGGTTGTTATCGTGAAGCGGATCGCCTTTGATTTCCTTATAGTTTCGGCTGTGATATATAAGCACGTCTTTACCGTTATCGGTCGTGAAACAGTTATGTCCCGGTCCGTACTGCTTATTCTCCTCGCTCGTTTTAAATACAGGCTTGTCGCTCTTATGCCACGACTTTATATCAAGCAAATCACTGTTTTCATCAGCCCAAAGCATTCCCATACAGTATCTCCAACCTGTATCGGACGCCGAATATGTAACGATAACTTTACCGTTTCTGACAAGTACCGCCGGCCCTTCGTTTACTTTAAATCCCTGCACTTCCCAATCATACTCCGGTGTTGTAAGAATCATCGGCTTTGTTGCAAGAGTCCAAGGATTTTTCATTTTTGCAATATACACGTCAGATACATCTGCAGGCTCTGTCTTTTGCGCCCAAAGTACATATTGTTCACCCTTATGTATAAATGTGGTCATATCAAGTGAAAAACTTTCCACTCCCACATCAATTCTGCCCTTTTCAATCCACTTACCCGTCATAGGATTTTCGTCCTCGCACATAAGCAGATACGGTCTGATTTCCCATACGTCTTTTGCGTCACCGGCGGTGAAATAAATATACCACACACCGTCTATATAATGAAGTTCAGGCGCCCAAATATGTGAGCCCATTTCACCTGTCGGATGCTTTTTCCACACTACTTCCGAATCAGCTGTCAAAAGTCCGTTAAGAGTCTTTGCACGTCTTATCTCAATACAGTCATACTGTGGCATTGTACCTGTGAAATAGTAATATCCGTCAGTATGCAGATACACAAACGGATCTGCTCGCTGATACACCAAAGGACTGTTATATTCATATTTCTTATCCATATTATTTTCTCCGTTTCGCTTTTGTATTTTCATATTATCTATTATAATAGATTACAACGGTTTTGTAAATAATTATTTTTGAAATTGTCTGCCTGTATTGTCTATCACATAATTATCTTTGTAAATAAGTTCCGACACGGTTACAAATTCATATTTGCACTCCAATGCCTCTAAAATTTTCGGCAGAATTGCCGCCGTATTATTTGTGCCGTTATGCAAAAGAATTATGTCGCCGTTTTGCGTGCGTCTGACGCTTCTTTCATATATATCCTGTGCCTCCGCGTCACCGTAATCAATCCCGTCAACCGACCACTGAATATACATTCTTCCGCTATCCTCCGCCGCTTTCACGACAGTGTTATTATATCCGCCTGACGGCGCACGCATAAGGTACGGTCTTTCACCGGTTATGCTTTCAACAATTCCGTCACATTTATCAAGGTCGGCTGTAATCGCCTCTGCCGACATTTTCGTATAATCCGCGTGATTATATGAATGATTGCCGATTTCATGTCCTCTGTCATAAATTTTCTTCAAACTTTCGGAATACTTTTCAGCCCAATCACCCACAACGAAAAATGTCGCCTTGCAATTATACTTGTCCAACGTATCAAGAATTGAGTCAATATCATCATCGTTCCACGCACAGTCAAATGTCAGTGCGATTTTATTGTCGCACCTCTCTACGCTGTAAATCGGAATTTCTCTGCCGTTTACGTTAAACACGCTTACCGCTCTTGAAGTCGTAAACCAAATTATCGGTATAACCGCAAAAATCAGTAATGCTATTATAATATGCTTTAATTTAATAACATAAAAATTCAAAATGCCGACCTCCTAAAATATATCTGCTTAATATATCTTATTCGCGTCGGCATATGTTTATGACATCACAAAAGCCATGACGGAAGTTTATTTTTCTTTTCTTCTTTCTTTTCCTCGATCGGCTTTGTTTCTTCTGTTTTCTCGATTTTAATTTCAGTCTTTTTAACCTTTGTCACGTCCTTTTTCTTCGGTGCTGTTCTCTTAGGTTTTGCCTGTTTTTTCGGTGTATCGTTTTCTAAATTTTTGATACATTCTTCTATTTCTTCGTCTGTTTCAAGAGGCTCACTTTTAAATCTGTCCGCAAAAAGCTTGCCCTCTCTTTCGTGCGTTCTGTTGAAATATCTCGCATAGCTTGTAGTGACAGGTTTCATTGTCATTGAAATTCCCTTTTCACCCTCTTTTACAACAAGACGAATTTCCGACTTTGTAAGATAATAGCCATGTACAATACCCGTTGCGAAATTCTTTTCAAGAATTTCAACAAACATTTTTTTATCCTCGTCTGTTACAAAAAGTTCATTGCCTTTCAGCGTAATATAATAATTACCGCTTTTACTTATCTCTCTTGCCTTTCTTGCCATTTAGTGTCCCTCCTTTTCTTACATTATAACACATTTTCGGAGGGGACACTAAAACATTTTGATTACAATTTAAAGACAAGTTGGTTATAAATACAGGCAATACGGAATAGTTATATCGTATAAAACAGAGGAGGTATAAAAATGCAGACATACCATAATAAAACCGTACAGCAAACCGCCGAATTGCTCGGTACGGATATAAAAACAGGACTTACACATGACGAGGTAAAGAAACGACTTCACCATTACGGCAAAAACGAACTTATCGAAAAAAAGAAAAAGAACATATTTATAAAATTCCTTGAACAATTTAATGATTTTATGATAATTATACTTCTTTCCGCCGCTGCGGTATCATTTATAACGTCAATTATGCAAGGTGACGCGGATATAACAGAACCTGTAATAATTCTTGCAATCGTCATATTAAACGCATTGCTCGGAGTTATTCAAGAAAAACGTGCCGAAAAAAGTCTTGAGGCTTTAAAGAAACTATCATCACCCCATGCCTGTGTACTCAGAAACGGCAATGAGCTTAATATTCCTGCCGCGAACGTTGTTCCCGGTGATATACTTATAATATCGGCAGGCGATCTTGTTGCCGCAGACTGCCGTCTTGTCACATCTAACAACCTCACAACAGACGAATCCTCTCTTACCGGTGAATCTGTAAACGCCGAAAAAGACGCATCGGTTGTACTTGAAGAATTCACGGCACTTGGGGACAGAAAAAATATAATCCTTTCTTCCACCTCCGTAACAGGCGGAAAAGCCACCGCGATAGTTACAGGCACGGGAATGAATACGGAAGTCGGACACATTGCGAATATGCTCCTTGATGATGAAACACCGCAGACACCGCTTCAGCTAAAGCTTGCCGATACAGGCAAAACACTCGGTATTGCCGCACTTTTCGTATGCCTTGTTATTTTTATTGTCGGCCTGTTCCGTCATCTTCCGCCGTTTGATATGTTTATGACAGCCGTTTCTTTGGCGGTTGCCGCAATACCTGAGGGACTTCCGGCAATAGTTACGATTATGCTTGCAATCGGCGTAATGCGTATGTCAAAACATAACGCAATAGTACGAAACCTTCCGTCTGTCGAAACGCTCGGCAGTGCGTCCGTAATATGCTCCGACAAAACAGGCACTTTAACGCAAAATAAAATGACTGTAACTTCATTTTATACGTACGATGAAAAAAAGCTGATACGACTTTGTTCGATGTGTTGCGACTGTGATGAGGGACACAAAAGTCCGACAGAAAGTGCAATACTCGCCGCCGCAAAAAAACACGGTTTTGACAAGTCCGTACTTGACAAAAAATACAGACGTATTGCCGAAATACCTTTCGACTCGACACGCAAACGAATGACTACAATGCACAGGGACATAAAAGGTTATAAAACAATAATAAAGGGTGCATTGGAATTTGTACTTCCGCTATGCACCGATATTTATAACGGTCAAAAGGCTATTCCGCTTACTTCACAGAGCAAGCGAAAAATTATATCCGAAAATTCAAAAATGACTTCGGACGGTTTGCGTGTAATCGCGGTTTGTTATCGTGATGATTACACAAAGACAGCAATCAACGAAAACAATATGGTATTTATCGGTCTTATCGGCATTGAAGACCCGCCGCGAAAAGAGGCAAAGCAATCCGTAGAACTTTGTAAAAGAGCAGGTATTCGTCCTATTATGATAACAGGCGATCACGCAGAAACGGCTTTATCTGTTGCGAAAAAAATCGGAATTGCGGACGATAATTCAAAGGTTATGACAGGCGATATTCTTGAAAAAATATCGGACAACGAACTTGCACTCACAATAAATCAATACAACATATTTGCACGCGTTACTCCGAGCCATAAAATGAAAATTGTAAAAGCGCTTAAAGCCAACGGTGAAATTGTCGCAATGACAGGTGACGGTGTAAATGACGCGCCTGCACTTTCCGCCGCCGATATTGGATGCAGTATGGGTATAACAGGTACGGACGTTGCAAAATCAGCATCCGATATGGTGCTTACGGACGATAATTTTGCTACCATTATATATGCAGTCCGTGAGGGCAGAAGTATTTTTTCAAACATCAAAAAAGCGGTACAATTTTTGCTTTCAAGCAACATAGGCGAAATTCTGACCGTATTTTCGGGTATTATGTTCGGTTGGTCGTCACCGCTTACCGCTATACAGCTTTTATGGGTAAATCTCGTCACCGACTCACTTCCTGCTATTTCTTTGGGACTTGACACTCCCGACAGCGATATAATGGATAAACCGCCGCGTTCACCGAAAAAAGGTTTATTTGCCGACGGACTTTGGCTGACAATCATATTTGAGGGCTTGATGATAGGTGCACTCGCACTTTTGGCATTCACCATAGGTGCAAACATCTTCGGCGGTATTACAGCAGGTCGTACAATGGCATTTGCGGTGCTTAGTATTTCTCAGTTGGTACACGCATTTAATATGAGAAGTGAACACTCCGTTTTTAAAGCCGGTATATTTAAAAATCCTTACCTTGTGCTTTCACTGATTTCGGGACTTATTTTGGAGGTGTCGGTAATTTCCGTTCCGTACCTTGCAAATATTTTCGGAGTTATTCCGCTCAATGCTATGGGCTGGATTGTTGTAACGGTACTGTCCGTTATGCCTCTTATAATCGTTGAGCTTCAAAAGTTTGTCAGCTCGTTTGTATGGCGAAAGGACTGATATATGAATTTAAGCAATTTAAAGAAAAACGAATCCGGCGTTATATCCGCAATACGGTTAAGCGGTTCAATTAAACGCCGTCTTTCCGATATGGGAATGACGCCCGGTGCAACCGTAAAAATGCTTAGATTAGCACCGCTCGGCGATCCTGTCGAATTTCGTGTACTCAACTGTAACATAGGTATACGAAAAAAGGACGCCGAAAAAATTTTTATTCACAAGGTGGTGAAATGAATGTCCGATACAAAAACAGTCGTTGCTCTTGTCGGCAATCCGAATTGCGGAAAAACAACTCTTTTCAACGAACTCACAGGCAGTAATTATGATGTCGGCAACCGCATAGGCGTTACTGTTGAAAGCAAAAAAGGCATATGCCGTTACAACAAAAATATGCTTATAGTCGATCTTCCGGGTATCTATTCCCTTTCACCGAACAGTGCGGAGGAAATTATAACGCACGACTTCATTATAAATGAAAAGCCCGATTTAATACTCAACATAGTTGACGCAACCAACCTCGAACGCAATCTCTACCTTACAACACAGCTTGCCGAAACAGGTGTGCCTATGGTAATCGCACTGAATATGGCGGACGCAGTTAAGAAAAACGGTTTTGAAATTAATGCAAATATGTTGACAAAACGTCTTAATATACCGTCTGTTCCGATTTCGGCAAGCAAATGTATCGGGATTGAAAAACTCATCAAAGAATGTAACTTAGGCGGTAATACACAAAATCAAATTAAATACAATGCGGAAATTGAAAGGGCAATTTCCGCATTATGCTTAAAAAATAAAATAAGCCGTTTTTACGCCATACAACTTACAGAAAAAAATGATACCGAAACACATATAGCGCAAGCTCGCTACAAATTCATAAAATCAGTCGCAGCCGACTGCGTAAAAATAATCGGTCAAAACAGACAATTTCTTCTGACCGAAAAAATAGATTCAATCGCTATGCACCCATTGTTTGCGATACCGATTTTTATACTTGTAATGTTTTGTGTTTTTCAGATAACGTTCGGAACTTTTGGTTCGATGATGTCCGATATGCTCGACACCCTGTTTAACGTTCAGTTTGCAAATATGCTTGAAAATATTTTAACATCAGCCGAAGTCGGTGCATTTTTCAAAGGACTTTTGCTTGACGGAATAATATCCGGAATAGGCAGTGTCATAACATTTTTTCCGCAGATAATGCTGTTATTTTTATTCCTTTCCTTTCTTGAAGATTCGGGATATATGGCACGAACGGCTTTTATTATGGACAAACTTTTTATAAAAATCGGTCTTTCGGGCAAGTCGTTTGTACCTATGATAATGGGATTTGGGTGCAGTGTTCCTGCGACAATGGCAGTCAGAACGCTTGACAACGAACGTGACAGAAAACTGACAATGCTGTTGATACCGTTTATGTCGTGCGGTGCAAAAATGCCGGTTTATGCGGTATTTACAGCGGCACTGTTTCCGAATAATGCAGGTATCGTCACATTCAGTTTATACATTTTAGGGATAGCTTTAGGGGTAATTTCGGGATTGATTTTGTCAAATACGGTATTCAAAGGCGATGAACCGCCTTTTGTACTTGAACTTCCACCCTACCGAATGCCGACTTTCAAATCGACATTTAATCATATGTGGGATAAAGTCAAGGACTTCCTTACAAGAGTAGGTACTGTAATTTTGCTTGCAAGTATAATCATCTGGCTTTTGGAAAATCTTGATTTTCATTTGCATTTAACCGCTGACAGCGAATACAGCATTATCGGCACTTTAGGAAAACTTATCGCACCGATATTTAAACCTTGCGGATTCGGTAATTGGAAAGTTGCGGTAAGCCTTATTTCAGGTTTTGCCGCAAAAGAGGCAGTCGTGTCAACTATGTCAATCCTATACGGAGCATACAACACCGCCGACCTTGTATCGTGCCTTACGACTTCATTCACTCCCCTGTCGGCATATTCGTTTTTAACGTTTGTACTGCTTTATGTGCCTTGTATCGCCGCAGTGTCAACACTCCGCAGTGAACTCAACTCACGAAAATTAACCGCATTTTCGGTATTATATCAGCTTTCTGTTGCGTGGATAATGTCAACGCTTGTATTCCAAATCGGTAATTTATTTGTATAGACTTCACAAAATTAAATTTTTTTATGTTAGCTATTGCAAATTAAAGTGATTTAGGTTATAATAAAGGCATAATTTAATTGATATTAATTTTCGAAACCAAAGAGGGTTTTAGAAACAGTAATGTTTCTATACCCTCTTTATTTTTTTATTAGTTTGCGGACAGAAAGGCTATGGTGATTAATATGTTAGTTGATAATGATATTTGTATCTCAAGCGCACTGGAAGATTATCTTGAATCAATATATGAAATTTCAAAGCAAAAGACGAGTGTGCGCATAACGGATATTGCCCTTGCACTCAAAATATCAAAACCAAGTGTGAACAGAGCGGTAAATACTCTAAAAAAGCAAGGTCTTGTTTCTCACGAGCCTTACGGCGATATAATTCTTACGGAAAAGGGTTTTGAGCTCGGTGAAGCAGTATATCACCGTCATACGATGATTAAAAAATTCCTTGTAAATGTTCTTCATATTCCCGAAGATGATGCCGAAAAAGAGGCTTGCCAAATTGAGCATAATATAAGCCAAAATACAGTTGAAAAAATGAAAAGTTTTATGGAAAACTAAAAAGGAGTACCGAAAATGAACTCATCGACGTACATTTGTACGTTAGAGTTTATTTTCACAAAAAGTGCAAAGGCAAGCCGTATATCAAAGATAGGCTTGCCTTTGTTTATAATATCCGTAAATTAAATTCAAATATAAAATAATATTTTGCACTGTTCGGACAATTTATCGACCTCCTGAATTTATAAATCTCTTTCGTGCATTAAACCCTTCATATAATCGTCCATTGCGTCTGCAACTTGCTTTGAATACGCAACCGCCTCAACAACCGTTTTCGCACCGCGGACAACATCGCCCGACGCAAAAATACCGTCACGCGTAGTTTCTCCGAACGTGTTTGTTACAAGCAAACCTTTTTCATTAACTTCCAAGCCTGTCGTTGTTGAAACAATTCTGTCCTTCGGACCTTGACTTATCGCAATAATCGTTGAATCTGCCTGATAAAGATTTTCCGTTCCTCTTATCGGCGAAAGATTTCCTTTTCCGTCACATTCAAGTTCAACAAATATAACTCCGTCATCTACAATTTCCACAGGCTCAACGTGTACCACGAATTCAACACCGTCAATCTTTGCATAATCCACTTCACGCTGACTTGCTGCCAAATGGTCACTTCTTGAAAATACCGTAACCTTTTTAGCACCGTGTCTTAAAGCAGTTCTTGCAACGTCCATTGCCGAGTTACCCGCACCGATAATATTAACCGTATCGCCAAGTCTGTAAACATCGGGATTGGTAAGATAATTAATCGCATAATGCACATTTCCGAGCGTTTCGCCTTTTATATGAAGTGTGTTCGGTTTCCATACACCTGTACCGATAAATATTGCACTGTAACCGTCACGGAACATATCGTCAACGCTTATAGTCGTACCTATTGCCGTATTCGGTCTGATTTTAATACCAAGCTCAATCAATTTTTCCTTATATCTTTCCAAAATTGATTTCGGCAATCTGAATTCGGGAATACCGTATCTCAACACGCCGCCGATTTTTTCTCTTGATTCAAATATCGTAATATCATATCCGCGCTGTGCAAGTATTACCGCAATGGTTATACCGGCAGGACCTGAGCCGATTATACCTGCTTTCAAGCCGTTTTTTTCAATCCCCGAAAAACCAAGTTTATCAAAATAGTTTTCGGAAATATAATTTTCAATACTGCTTATATGAACCGGTGAGCCTTTTCTGTTCAAAACGCAATGTCCCTCGCATTGATTTTCATGATTACATATAAGCGAACAGACGATTGAAAGCGGATTATTCTCAAACACCATCTCGCCGGCTTGATTTATATCCCCCTCTAAAAACGTATGTATCATATCCGGTATCGGTGTATGTATCGGACATCCCTCTCTGCACATAGGTTTCTTACAGTTCAAGCATCTTTTTGCTTCATTAATAACGTGTATCGCCATTTCACATTTCCTTTCTGCAACATATTTACTAATTTGATTTTAACATATTTTATGTGAACATTCAACAGTTTAAATAATAAATTTTGTTGACAATTTGTTAATTTTTTCTCAATTACAAATTTCGACTTAATACTACATTCCTTATCCTTGAAAATACACCGTTTTAGTGATAAAATTATATTGTTTACTTGACAATTTACAAATTAAGTTGTATAATAACTTTATCGCTTTAGCACAATAAAGTTAAAATTCAAAAATATATTGAAAGGATTAGTTTTATGTCTAATTGGAAATTGCATACACCGAACGGTGTAAATGATATACTGCCGGACGAATGTGCAGTAAAAAAAGAAATTGAATCAACAATATGGTCTGTTTTTTCTTCAATCGGTTACAAAGAAGTTGAAACACCTACATTTGAATATTACGACTGTTATTTAGGTCTTAGCGGTCAGATTTCACAAGAGCATATGTTCAAGTTTTTTGACGAACAAGGACGTATTCTTGCACTAAGACCGGACTTTACAACATCAATCGCCCGTATGGCGGCAACAAAGGTTGCAAATTCGGACAAGCCTCAGCGCTACCTATACACAGGCAACGTATACAGAGTTGAGCAAACGCAAGGCGCACGTCAAAGAGAATTTACGCAAAGCGGTATCGAGCTTATCGGCTCATACTCACCTGCCGCAGACGCTGAAGTTATTTCAGCAGCTATGGAGGCTGTTCTTGCGGTAGGTATTGAAGAATTTTCAATGGAAATCGGTCAGATTGCATTCTTCAACGGACTTGTAAAGCAAGCAGGACTTGACGAACAATCTATCGAAAAACTTCGTGAACGTATTGATTCAAAAGACTCTGTCGGTATTAAGACGATTACAGACAAACTTGACATTGATGACAACATCAAAAATCTTATGATTGACTTGCCTTACCTTTTCGGCGGTGAAGAAGTTTTCAAAAAGGCTTATGTTGACGGTCTTAACGAAGAATCCAAAAACGCACTTGACAACTTAAAGCGTATATATGAGCTTTTGTGTCTGTACGGTTTTGAAAAGTACGTTTCTATTGACCTTGGTATGCTTGAAAGTATCGACTACTACACAGGCTCAATCTTTAAGTGCTACACACACGGTGTCGGATTTCCTATTTGTGCCGGAGGACGTTATGATAATCTTATGGGACAATTTGGTGACAATAAAGGTGCTGTCGGTGCGGCAATCGGTATAAACAGACTTATTTCCGTACTAAGCGACAAGGAGGTACATGATGTTTCCGCATCACTTGTTTTTGCCGAAAAGAACGCCGAAGGCATTGCCTATGACATTGCATACAATCTTCGTGTAAACGGCTGCCTTGTTGAAATGTATATCGGTGACGGCGATTATAAAGCAGCAGAGGAATATTCAAAAGGTAAAAATATCGGTGCAATGCTTAGAGTTTTCCCTAACGGTCAGCTTATGATTAACGATTTTGCAAAACACGAAATTATAGAAACAACCGCAAACGAATTTTTAGGCTACTATGACGAATCTATGATGTTTGACGAACACGACCATTGCGGCTGTGGCTGTGACCATGACCACGAGCATGAACATCACCACGACCAATGCGACTGCGGTCACGAACACTGATTTTAGGGAGGAAGAGATTATAATGAGATATTTAACAGTTGCTCTTGCAAAGGGCAGACTTGCCGAACTTGCAATGGAATTATTTATTTCAATCGGAATGGATTGTTCCGAAATGAAAGAAAAAACAAGAAAACTTATTTTCACTGACGAAAAAAACAAGATGAAATTTATCCTTGTAAAAGCGTCTGACGTTCCTACTTACGTTGAATACGGTGCGGCTGACATCGGTATCGTCGGTAAGGACACACTTTTGGAAGAAAGCCGTAACCTATATGAAATGGTTGATTTGGGATTCGGAAAATGTAAAATGGCTGTATGCGGTCCGAAAGAATTAAAAGGTAAGCTTGGCACTATGACAAATCTTCGTGTTGCGTCAAAGTATCCGCACATCGCAATGAAATATTTCCAAGACGACAAAGGTCAGACTATTGAAATTATAAAGCTAAACGGCTCTGTTGAGCTTGCTCCGCTTGTCGGACTTTCGGACGTCATTGTCGATATTGTCGAAACAGGTAAAACACTTTACGAAAACGGTCTTGACGTTCTTGAGGACGTGTGCCCTCTAAGTGCACGTTTTGTTGTAAACAAGGTTAGTATGAAAATGGAAACAGAACGTATTATGAATATTGTAAAACAGTTTGAGGAGAGAATTACAAAATGAGAATTTACCCTGCGATTGATATAAAAGACGGTAAATGCGTGAGATTGTTCAAGGGACAATTTTCGGACGTTACCGTATACGGTGACTCCCCTGCCGAAATGGCTAAAAAATGGGAAAGTCTTGGCGGTGAATATATCCACGTTGTCGACCTTGACGGTGCTTTAAAAGGTCATGGCGTAAATGCCGCAAAAATCAAAGAAATATGCGAAAGCGTCAATGTTCCCGTACAAACAGGCGGCGGTATTCGTACTATGGAGGATATTGAAGCAAAACTTGCCTGCGGTATTGACAGAGTAATCATAGGTACAAAAGCCGTTTCAGACAGTGAATTTGTTAAACGTGCCGTTGATAAATACGGCAAAAAAATCGTTATCGGTATTGACGCAAAAGACGGTATGGTTGCTATCGAGGGTTGGGAAAAAACAAGCGATTTTACCGCTGTTGAATTTGCAAAGAAAATGGTAAATATCGGCGTACAGACAATCGTTTATACGGATATTGCAACCGACGGTACACTTGCCGGTCCTAACGTAAACGCAATGGCTGAAATGGCAAGTGCGGTAAATGCCGATATTATCGCCTCGGGCGGTGTCGGAAGTCTTGACCACATCAAGTCACTTGTTACAACAGGTGTTGAGGGTGTTATCGTTGGTAAGGCACTTTATACGGATAAGGTTGATTTAACCGAAGCTATCAAGGCGGTAAAATAACAGGAAAGGCTGAATAATATGAAAAAGGTAGTAAGTCTTACAAGGCGTGCTATTGAACAGTATAATATGATTGAGGACGGCGATAAAATTGCCGTCGGTGTTTCCGGCGGTAAGGACAGTCTTGTACTGCTTAATGTGCTTGCGGAACTTTCGCGATACTATCCGAAAAAATTTACCGTTATGGGATTGACTTTGGATATGGGATATGATGCCGATTATTCAAAAGTACAAAAAATGTGTGATGATTTGGGCGTTGAATATAAGGTTAAGAAAACAAATATTAAAGAGATTATTTTTGATATACGAAAAGAATCCAATCCTTGCTCATTGTGTGCAAAAATGCGCCGCGGTGCGTTAAATGATATGGCAATCGAAAACGGCTGCAATAAAGTTGCACTCGGTCATCATAATGATGATGTGCTTGAAACATTCTTCCTTAGCCTTATGCACGAGGGCAGAATACATTGTTTTTCGCCTGTTACATATCTCGACCGCACTGATATGTATCAAATCAGACCTATGATTTACGTTCGCGAACGTGATATTAGGGGTGTGGTTAAAAATTATGATATTCCCGTTGTTCACAATCCTTGTCCTGCTGACGGATATACGCAACGTCAATATATGAAAGATCTTATTAAACGTCTTGAAAAGGAAATGTATCCCGGACTTAGAAAAAGACTTTTCAGAGCAATTCAAGACAGTGCAATAGACGGTTGGAGCGATTATACAAAATAAGGACGGTCATTGACCGTCCTTGTTTTTTTGCCACCGCTCCGTCACTTCGTGACACCTCTCCTCAAGGAAAGGTTTTTTGTACGGCTCCCATTGAGGGGAGCTGTCGACGCAGTCGACTGTGGGTGCTTTCTTATGCTTTTTCTTTTTGCCACCACTCCGTCACTTCGTGACACCTCTCCTCAAGGAGAGGCTTTTTGTATGGCTCCCATTGAGGTGAGCTGTCGACGCAGTCGAATGAGGGGTGGTTATCTATCTTTTCCACTTTTCAGACAACATATCAATCTGGTCTGCGAACTTTGCCAAATCTTTATTGGCCATTCCCTCACAACTTCTTGCAACTGCAAGTAATCTTTCCGCCGCGGCAATAAGTCTGCCGAATACAGTCGCAGCACGTTTTGTAGTTTTCTTTTTCTGCACGCGTATGCCGTACGTCTGTACAACCACTTCACCTGTCAGCAAATCGTAACAAGTACCGCTGTACGGTGCAACAGAATTATAGCCGTATTCATTTCTGATACAATCGGTAAATTCATCGCAAGACTTTTCCTCGCCATGATTAACAAAAACAATTTTAGGCTTTTTCTTAAATGTTTTAAGCCACTTTATAAGACCGTTCTTGTCTGCATGTCCGCTTATTCCGTCAAGCATTTTAATTTCGGCATTTACTTCTATATCCTCACCAAACAGTTTTACATTCTTAACACCGTCACACAACATTCTGCCGAGCGTTCCCTCTGCCTGATAGCCGACAAACAAAATCAAACATTCTCTTCGCCACAAATTGTGTTTTAAGTGATGCCGTATTCTTCCCGCCTCACACATACCGCTTGACGATATTATAACTTTCGGCTTTTCGTCAAAATTAATTGCAACAGACTCATCAGTTGAAACGGCAAGTTTTAATCCGCTGAATGTAAGCGGATTTATACCGCTGTCCACCAATGCTCTTGCTTCTTCGTCCAGACATTTTACGTCACACTGTAAAAATATTGCGGTAGCCTCATTCGCCAAAGGACTGTCCACGTACACAGAAAAATCACCGTAACCTTTTACAAGATTTTGTTCTTTAATCTGACGTATATAGTATAAAAGCTCTTGCGTTCTGCCTACAGCAAATGACGGTATAACAACATTTCCGCCCCTGTCAAATGTTCTCTGAAATTCCCCCGCAAGCAATGTTATATAATCAGGTACTTCCGTATGAAATCTGTTTCCGTAGGTGGACTCTATAACAAGATAATCGGTATCGTCCGTATCATAAATCGGAGTCGGGTCTTTTATAATCGGTTGATTTGTATTTCCCACGTCACCGCTGAAAACTGTTTTCTTTGTAATACCGCTTTCTGTTATCCAAATTTCTATACAAGACGAGCCGAGCAAGTGACCTATATCGTGAAATCTTATTTCAACATTTTCCAAAATTCTTATTTTCTCATCATAATTACACGGACGGAATTGCTGAAGTACACCGATAGTATCGTCCATATCATAAATCGGAACATATTCTTCCCTGCCGGCACGCTTTGCTTTTCTGTTTCGCCATTTCGCCTCAGTTTCTTGAATATGCGCACTGTCCGGCAACATTATTTCGCATAAATCAGATGTTTCATTCGTCGCGTAAATTTTACCGCGAAAACCGTTTTTGTAAAGTAACGGCAAATTACCCGAATGGTCAATATGTGCATGAGTAAGCAATACACATTCAATATCATTTGGATTTACGGGGATTTCTTGATTTTCAAATATATCAGCACCTTGTTCCATTCCGCAGTCAACAAGAATATTTTTTCCGTTCGTTTCTATTAGCGTACAACTGCCCGTAACTTCGTGTGCCGCACCTAAAAATGTGATTTTCATACTAACTCACTTCCTTTCTATTTTATTTATACCACCGATTTCGGCTTTAGTAACAAATAAATTGTATTTTTTTATGTTTTAATGTATAATATTTTTGAGGTGTTTGGTATAAAAAAAGAGCTTTGATGTGACCCCCAAAAGTTAGACTTTTTATAGCGTAGTAGTTTTAACGACTGCTACGCTATTTTTATGCAGCCA